>NZ_JBALMO010000070.1:0-62858 GCF_036963345.1 Bacillus sp. JJ722 | reverse complement strand
TTTGGTCTTCCTATCCAATGTAACGTAACCCTTGCTCCAAAGTATTCAAGCATCGAGCGAAGTGCATATGATTCCGTTTCACAATTTGGACCCGCAACAAGGGTAATATATAATTCTGGTTTACTCATTGTTTTCCCCTTTCTCATCATATTCTCAATTTTATTTATCTGACTTCACTACGTTTTAAAGTGCATTCTTCTGGTTTAAATATGAAATACACCTAAACAATATTCGCAGCCTTCCCTTCTGTAAATAAAATACCATTTTATCCATATTTAAGAAACTGAAAGTTTCATAAAAAAATAGGCTGCTTTAAACGATAAGGCAGACTATTTTTCACACAAAAAGAACCTAAATACTTTAGACAGATAATTTCACATCTACCTTCGCACTAGAAGGCTTCATTTTCTTTTCAAGCATTGTAAATATCACTTCACATATCCAGCAAATAATCCAATAAATGATGGAAGCGACGAGATACATTTCCAAGAAACGGTATCCATCATTAGCAATAATCTTTGCGAACGCCATAATTTCTACGACTTTAACTGCAAAGGCTAATGAAGTAGCTTTAATAAGTCCAATAAAAGTGTTTCCTAGATTCGGCAAAGCACTCACAAACGCTTGCGGAAGAATAATTCTCCATAGACCTTGTACTGTTGTCATGCCTACAGAATAAGCGGCTTCCATTTGTCCAACATTTGTCGCGTTGATAGACGAACGAAAGATTTCTGCCTGGTAAGCTGCCGTATTCAACGTATAAGCGATTAAAGCATAGATTAATGGAGACACTTGATCAGCATCAATATTGGTGCCAATTTGTTTGTTTAAGAAATCTGCCAGTTCAGGAAATCCATAGAAAAACACGTACAGCTGCACCAATAGAGGCGTACCCCGTATGAAAGAAATATAGACGATAAACAAGCGATTTAAGACAGGTACTTTATAGATACGACATAAGGCAATCAGAAGTCCAAACATTAAACCAAGTACCATTGAAATGACTGCAATCGTTAAAGTGACGGGTACACCTTTTAATACTTCAGGGACTTGTTCCCATGCAAATTCTAAATCAATGATAGACACAAGCGAATCCCCCTCCATGTTTACTGTTTAGATAAACTTAATCGCCCTTTTTTACATACTTTTTCTAGGTAACCAATGACACTCTCGATAACAATACATGTTCCCCAATAAACGAGTGAAATAACTACATAAATTTGAAACATACCGATACCGTGATTGTTTCCTAATATAATACGAACTTGCCCCATAATATCAATAATGCCAATTGTAAAAGCAAGCGAAGTATCTTTCAGTAATTCAATAATATTATTTCCTAAATTCGGCAACGAAATGACGAATGCTTGTGGCAAAATAATTCGTCTTAACGCTTGAAAATAATTCATTCCCACACTGTAAGCAGCTTCTAACTGCCCATGATCAACTGCTAAATAGGCAGAGCGAATAACTTCCGAAAGGTACGCTCCTGAGTGAAAGGCAAACGTAATGACAAGGAATATGATCCTATTCCAGCTATTAATATCAATATGGAAAGCTAATAGAATTTGTGGTAGACCGAAATACACAAGGAACAGCTGCACCAATAGTGGCGTACAACGTGTAAATGATAAATAGAAGGTTGCCACTTGATAAAGAACTGGTTGCCTCTGGATACGAATAATCGCTATGATGACACCGATAATCAAGGCAAAGAATAAAGACAATGCAAGCATAAGCAACGTTAAAGGTAATTTCTCTATTACTTTCGCCAATAAATCCAGCCATTCTGCTAGATCAAAACTTGTCATCTCTAACCCCCCTATATGAAAAATTTAACGTGATAATAATTCCCTATGACATAAGCACGTGTTATGCCATAAGGAAATACGATTATTCAAACTTAAAGCCCTCTGTGTTGAGATAGTCTACGTCTTTAAAGAAGTCTGCGCCAAACCATTTTTCCGCTAACTTCGATAGTGTTCCATCATCTATTAATTCTTTTGTTACTTGATCCATCTCTTTCGCTAAATCTTTATGGTCTTTATTAAATACAATCCAAATTGGTTCTTTCGATACAATGCCACTCACTTTTAAATCTATATTCAGTTCTTCTTGAACAGCATTAAACGTTGTTACATTAATAAACATTGCATCAGCTTTTCCTTCTGCAACTCTTTTCAAGTTATCTGCATTTGAAGGAAACTCGATACTTTCAATCTCTAAAGCTTTGTCAGGATTTTCTTTGTTATAGCTATTTAAGATGGTACGTAAACCACCACTTGGAGCCATTGGTGTTAGTTTTTTATCTACCATATCGTCAAGTGTTTTAATATCATCACGATTCTTCTTCGTTACCAGTGATGTTAAAGAGTAACCATACTCATGCTCTGGATAAAGAAATTTTTCTTCCCTTTCAGGATTTTTAAAAAACCAGTTGATTGCGAAATCATATTTTCCTGTATCAACCCCTATTAAATTTGATTCCTCTTCTCCAAAGACATATTCAAATTTGTAATCAGGTAATCTCTTTTCTACTTCTTTTAAATAGTCCATGTCATAGCCAATCGGTTTATTGTTATCATCTGTATATAAAAACGGAGGATTTACCTCATCACTTAATGCTACTTTAATAATTTTCTTTCCGTCCTTTGTTTCACTACCTGAACTTTCTGAGCATCCTGCTAACACTAAAAGTAGTCCCAATGTTACTAGTGCTGTCGTCCATATTTTTTTCACCTGTTTGTTCCCCCTTGTTTTTAAGATTACATAATCAGGCTCTTGAACAATACGTTTCAAGAACTGGTTCCTCCTGTTTAGGATAAATGAGGTCTCTTCTAGCGTTCCATCTCAAAAATATGACCTATCCATAAAAACCACTTATCTCCTGCAATGATTACTAGCTCTTCTCACTTATCCTTCCTCGCATGTGAAAGCCGTTTTGTTGTACTTGATGTCTCATATTTCTGAATATTAACATATACTATTCATAGCAGTAAAGTTGGTTTTATTAATTTGTGGAAAATTCGTGAAATATCCCAATAAGGTCCTTGACGAAAAAAATAAACTTGTCTATCATTAAAACCAATAAAACAAGTAGGAATTATAAGTTTAAAAATAATTTGACGAACAATCTAGAGGAGTGAAAAATGTGTCAAACCTATTTATTAAAACGGACACACAAAGAAAATGGGTGTCCGAACTTTATAAAAGAAAAACTGAATTTACAAGTAGATCAGCTCAAATTGATGAACTGGCTCTATTTCCAAAAGAAAATATTCAAGAATTAGTCAATATGGGTTATACAAGTTTGACATTGCCAAAAGAATATGGTGGGGAAGGATTATCAGTCTATGATCTAGTACTTATTCAAGAAACGTTAGCAAGTTTTGATGCAACTACTGCGTTATCGATAGGCTGGCATCTTGGAGGAGTAGGTGAAATTTATGAAAACAAATTATGGGATGAAAACAAATTAATTTCTTTTGCGGATGAAGTCTTAAAAGGTGCATTAGTGAACCGTGCAGTAAGTGAAACACAAACAGGTAGCCCAACAAGAGGAGGACGGCCAGGTACATCAGCAAGTAAGAAAGATGGCTCATGGGTCATTAATGGGAGAAAAAACTATACAACGATGTCTCCTGCATTAACATATTTTCTAACATCTGCTTGGATTGAAGAAAAAAACGCAATCGGCTTCTTCCTGCTACATAAAGATAGCAGTGGATTAAGTATTGACGAAACATGGGATGTTATTTCAATGCGAGGAACAGGCAGTCATGATTTAGTGTTGAACCAAGTAAAAGTAGATGATTCTCTTCTCGTTGAAATAAATGAAGGACCAAGAGGAAATAAAGTGAACGGCTGGATTTTACACATTCCAGCTTGCTATTTAGGCATTGCCCAGGCAGCACGTGACTATGCCATTCAATTTGCTAATGAACACGCTCCGAACAGTATTAGCGGCCCAATCAGCCAATTACCGAATGTACAACGTCTAATTGGTGAAATTGAGTTAGAATTAATGAGAGCTAGACACTTCATATACAGTGTGGCAGAAGCGTATGATGACCCTTCTCGAAAACAGTACATCAACACTGAACTTGGTGCTGTTAAACACACAATTACAAATGCCGCTATTTCGATTGTCGATAAAGCAATGAGAATTGTTGGAGCAAAGAGTTTGCAACGTCAAAACCCTCTACAACGATATTATCGCGATGTAAGAGCTGGTTTACACAATCCTCCAATGGATGATGCAACGATTCAAAAATTAGCGCAAGCAGCTATTGAAGAACAAAAAAATCTTGTTGAAACTAATCAATAAAATGAAACTTTAATCGGTGAGGGTTCGTCCATCCCCCACCGATTATTAGTTGAAGCAATCGTGTTCTTACTGGCGCTTAATATCCACTTAACATCTTCGCTTTTACTTTCATTTTGAAATGGGAGTCCTAGTGCCACGGGATAAAATGAAGAGACCAACATCGCCAATAGGAAATGTTGGTCTCTTCAAAGCTATCACTACAAATCGATTTCCGTATTATCAATCACAACTGATTTGATCTTTGAAAGCTCAAACGGTAAATCTGGAACATACTTCAATTTAACATTTTCATTTTCACTGTAACTAATAGCGGAATCTAATTCTTGCAATGAGCCATCTTTCATTTTGATTTTTACAGATGGATTAGTAGATTCAATACTCTTGCCATTACCTTCTAAAGTGACTCCCAATGGCGAAATAGTCATTCTGTCAGCAGTCCAAGTACCAAAATCTTTACTTAACTGCACAACCTTTTCTTCTTTCACAGGCTGCACTTTAAAAGTTGTACTCCAATCTCCTTTTGTATGTAACCCACTAGCTACAAAGTCACCCATTAATGTCAATTTACTAACATCAAGATTCTCCGTCTCAAAAATATATTCTTCCATTTCACTTCCATACTTCACTTGACCTGAATCGTCCATACCAAATGAAATGCTTGAAGGAAAAATTTTATTCCCTAAAGGATCAACCAAATAAAAATATCCATGATTATCCATATCCTTACCTTCCCATTTCGTTTGAATGTGAAGGCGTTCATCAATGAAGCCAATATTTGAAATATGCATAAAGTTTATTTCCGGAAGCGAAATTTCAGTTTCAAAAGGTTGTAAAATTTTTACTTTTTCCCCTTGCAATTTTTCTACCAATTCACCACCTCCGCCAGATGAATGTTCCAAATCTAAAAACATGGTTTGAGGTGTTTTCTGTTTTAACTGTGTAAGATTAGTATCAACTTTAACATTATTAAATGTTTTTTTATGGCTCAGGAAAGAGTTAATTTGAAAACTAACTTTTTTATTGCTTAAAAAATCCCCTCCATTTGCTTGAATGCGGAAGGTGGCCTTCTTAGCGTTCTCATCATAATCTACTAATTGACTATTAAACATTTTAGCTCCAGTTAGCGAGTAATCATCGAAAAGGTCGATTGTTTGATCAATTCGATTGCTTGTTAAATCCTGCATCGTTACATAAATAACCGACATTTCTTCATCTGTCATTGCAGCCACTACTTCCATTTTAATTCCCGCATTTTCACTACTTTTTTCAATAGGTTGTAACATTAATGCCACTTTCGGACTGACAATAGATAACAAATTATTAAAACTCGGTATATATGCAGCACTTACACCAACTGAGAAAACCAGCATCACTACTATTACAGAAGTAATTGGAATAATCCTTTTAAAATAAATAGAACGCCTTGGCCTTTGAATTTCATTCTGAACCGCACGATTAATATTATATTCTGGTGTATGAACTGTATTTAATGCTTTTTTTATAATCCTTTCATCTCGATCCATTTTCATTTCTTTCCTCCAATTTTTCATAGTAATCATTATTTTCCTTTAACTCATTTGCTAGTTTTTTCTTTGCTCGTTCAAATCTTTTTCGTAATGTAGAAGCAGGAATTCGATATATTTCTTCTAATTCCGTATAATTCTTTTCATCAATAACTCTACTAAATACTAATGCTCGATCTTGCGGAGAAAGTGTTGAAAGTGCCGCTTTCAAATCTTCATTCATAAATGTCGAATCATCATTTTTGTATGAGTGTCTAATTAGAAGTAATTTTTTCTTTCTAAGCGTATCAATACAAGTTGTATATGCAATTCGATAAAGCCATGCCGATAAAGATGTTCCACTTGTAAAGCTTTTTCTTTTCTTATAGGCTTTAATAAATGTGATTTGTACAGCATCTTGAGCTTCATAGTAATCGCATAAAATATTATGGCAATATCTTAAAAGAGGCTGCCCATATTGTTCTATCGCACTGTTTAACTCTGTTTCCCCACCTGAAGTAAAAGTATGATTTAAATCATTTTGGTTCAAACCGCCCCTCCTTTCGTAAAAAATACAAATTTCAACCCTATAACGTACATTTCTCGTCATTTGTGACATGTGTGTAAAAATATTTTTAAAATTATTTATTCCTTTAGAAAATTTAACATTGAGCAAGTTGGCAATACAAATCTATTCACACAAAAAAAAGACTGTACAGTGGACAGTCTCCATTTATTTTACATAATTGAAACCATTGATTAAATGTTATAATACCCTACCTATTTCAAGAACGCTTGAAATGCTCCATGATTAAAATGAACCTATTTCAACCTTCTTCCATATTCAAACCCTCTTTTTTATAACACTGTATTCGTAAACTTGTTGCTTTTGGTAATAGATTATAGAAATGTTATAATTGTAGTAATTAAATGGTATATGTTTATTTACAGATAAATAGAATAAAAGGGGGGACTTGCTTTGTATTTGATAATATCGATTATTTTATCGGGTATTTTAGGTTTGCTTCTACTTATGATGGGTCCTTTGTTTGGTGGTATCCTTGCTTTCGGCATTGTTGTAGGTTCCTTGTTTAGAGGACTGTACCTACTAAATGACATCCATAAAAGGCTATCAAAAGTTACACCAAAACCAGATAAAGTAAAAGAGGCTTATGAAAACTATTTGAAAGAGAAAGAAGATAAAGACCTAGGGTAAAGAATTTTCTCTATCCTTTTTAGTTTACACAGCACCCCTAAACACATTCACTCATTTGTTCGCCTCCTTGAAAACGCGTTATATCAACCTTTTTATAGTATGTTCAAGAAACCACAATCTTTACGAAAACAGCCTTTTATAAGGATTTATAGCTCGTTCATTTGTTGATGCAACACCCAAGGAGGTCCCAATCGTTATATCATTTCGATACATCCAATAAAATTTTCCCTAAACTGTTTCTACTCTCAATTAATTTATGGGCATCTACTGCTGCGCTTAAGGGGAAGTGATTGCCGATATGTATATTTAATGATCCATTACTTATTAATGTTAATACTTTCTTTGCTGTATCTTTTAAAGTTTCAGGTTTATATTTTCTAGTAGTTCCTAAACTATAACCAAGAATCGATCGGCAGCTCGAATGTAAATCACTTGTTCGAATGACTCCTGCTTTACCACTTGAATTGCCAAACTGAATTAAACGTCCGTATTTAGCTAAACATCCTAGACTTTTTTCAGTTGTTATTCCGGCGACGGAATCTAATATAATGTTTACACCTTTTCCATCGGTAATCTCATTAACCTTTTCAGTAAAATCTTCGTCTTCATAACAAATTACATGATTTGCTCCTGCATGTAATGCAACAGGTACTTTATCTTTATTACCGACTGTACCTATAATATTTTTCGCACCTAAAAACATAGCTAATTGAATGGCTGTTGTTCCTACTCCACCAGCTGCTGAATGAATTAATATGGTCTCCCCTCGTTCAATACGAGCAATATCAACAAGTAATTTATATGAAAGAAAAGATACTGTTGGACAAGCTGCTGCGACATCGAAAGAAATATTATCAGGTAGTACATATGTTAAGCTTTCATCAGCTACAGCATATTCTGCATATGAACCCGTTGTTGGAAAAGCAATCACCCTATCACCAATTTTTAAACTATTTACACTTCTTCCAATTTCCACGATTACACCTGCAGTATCAAGTCCTGGTATATAAGGAAACTTTTGATGACCTTTATTTCCATACCTTGATTTTACATCAGCATAATTAACACTACTTTTCTCAACCTTTATTAAAACCTGATGATCTTTTAGTTCTGGAATACGTACATCAATATATTTCATCACTTCAGGTGATCCATATTCTGTCACAACTATTGCTTTCATTTCTTATCCCTCCCTTTCACCTTGCAACTCAATTGTAAGGCTACAAATTTATAATGTATATTACATAAATCTTATAATAGGCTATCATTTATTCTTATTAAGCACTTCATTTCATCTAAAAAAACGATAAATGAACTATTATAAGACTCATTTATCGTTTTTTACCGTTATTAAATTTCTTCTTTTGCTTTTTTAATTATACTTTGAATAAATGATTCTTTTGCCTTTGTATATGAAACCCTATCATTACGATACTTTTGAGCTAGTTCTATTTTCAATTGATAATACTGTTTTAACTGAACAGGATGGGTCCTTAAGAAATCTCGAAACAAAAGATTGTTGATCCATTCTTCACTTTCATACTTGTATACATGCAAATGGTGTGTTCCTGCTCTCCACTTCCCTTTTCGAAAAAACCTTCTACTTGGAAACTCCTTGTGAAAAACATATTCATAACCTATATGTTTTAATTTTTCTATGGATTCCTCTACTTCTGAAAGTTCGTGAACACCCATCATGATATCAAGTGTTGGTTTTGCTCCCAACCCTTCAATAGATGTACTTCCAATGTGTTCAATTTCAATTGCATGTTTCCCAACAATTCCTTTTAAAAGCCTTTGCTCCGCTTGAAATTGTATTGCCCATTCTGGTTGATACGACTCAATAATAACAGGACTTTCCATCGAACACACCTCAAACATGAATAACAAATTATTTTTCTATAAAATGTTGCGTATTGCTTGGTAAGTTATTTAGCGCTGTTTTTAAAAACTCTGGATAAAACTTTATTTCTTTAAGTTTCTCAATTGGAGCCCACTGAAAAATAAATCGTTCCCCTTCAACTCCATAAAATGGTTCTTCAGTAAATAGCAAAGAGGTTTGATTGGATGTAACTTTATAATAAAAACCTATTTCATGAAAGTTTTTCTCCGTATATTCAAAGAAGTTTTCTGATATCCATACCAATCTCTCAATTGTTACATCCACCCCTAACTCTTCACGAAATTCCCTTTCAATACCTGCTTGTGTTTCCTCGCTCAATTGAACTCTTCCCCCAGGAAGTAACCAATGATCATCTTTAACATCCTTATGTATAAGGACGTGCCCATTCTCTATCCAAATTCCAGCTACACGAAAATTAAAAACAGCTTCATCAGTTTTATAAACTACATCCATTGTATTCATTCCTCTCTGTAGATGAATCCTAACTATAATATCGCTACAAAACTGACATATATTTTGTAAGTCGCCTTATTTACGTTACATATCTAAACTAACTATTAAACAATCTAACTCACTTTATCAGCACTATTTTTAGATAATTGCTTTACATTTCCATTAAACGAAAAATTCGTCCACATTCTCAATATTTGCTCAATTGGACCTCTTTTAAAGTATCTTATATAAAGTGTACTTAGTCCACATTGAACAGCAAATATAACTAATCCTAAAATAATACTATTAAATACACCCATACGAGCAAAATATCCTAGACCATAGCCATAAAATACAAATGTACAGATGACAGATTGCATTAAATAATTTGTTAATGAAAGTTTACCTACACTTTCAAATGCCGAAAACATAAAATTTCTACTATATTTTGAATATAATAAAGCAAAAAGCGAAACATAGCCTAATGCAAGCATTTGCCCTCCCATTTGCAATAGAATAGCGGACCAAGCCTCAATATTTGAATTAAATGATAAAGCTTTCAGCGCCAATCCTACCGGTATTAGGATCGATCCAATGACGTAAAAACGTTTTTCTTGAGTTGGTTGCTTAAAAAATTGTATCTTTGCCATCCCCATTCCAATCAAGAATAAAGAAATCATTGAAAATGGAGATAATACTATAAGAAGAAATACATACAATGGATCATCAAAAACTGGAGGCATCACAGTATTGCTAAACTCTAAAATTTCTGAATAAGTACCATTTTGATAAACATCGTTTGCTTTTTCTATATATTGCTGCATTTCAACTCCATCATCATTCGATTGTTCATACATTCCATATCCAAATGGACTCGTTAAAAAAAAGAAAATAGCTCCCCATATAAACAACGTTTTCGGTTTTCTATAAACAAATGGTAATAACATAAACAGCATCATCCCGTAGAAAAGTAAAATATCTCCTTCCCATATATAAGTGCTGTGAATGTATCCAATTACTACTAAACCAAGTGCTCTACGAACCAAATGCCACCTTGTTTTTTCTCTTCTTTTCTTGATTGCTTCTACCAATTTTATTAGTGAGTAACCAAATAAAAGAGTGAAAATCGGTAAGAAAGAATATTCTACTGCAATTTGAATAAAACGTAATGAAATAAAGTCAAGCTTTGATAAAGTACTCACATCAAGTTCTTGCTTTCCCCATATTCCATATTGAAATATCAGCAAATTGGCAAGTAAAATGCCAACTAAGCTAAAACCTCTAAGACTATCAATTAACGTTACACGTTTTGTCATTTTATTCCTCCCCTTACTTAAAATCAGGTATAGACCCCTGATTCACTATAATCCAAGTACAGATTAACAAAGCGTGCTCTAAAATTTTTGATTATTATTGCTTAAATGAACAAATTTATCCAAGAATGGGTTTTGTTAGAGTAATATAATAGACGATGTATTATGTAATTAATCTATATTTACAACATCTGATACGATCTTATTTTGTAAATAACTTAACATCTTTTATCTTATAGCTTTATTATTTGATAGCCCAAGTCCCCATTCAATTACTAAACACTAAGGTAAACTAATATGTATAAGGGGTAATTACCTCACCTTTTTCCGGCATCGAATCTCCATCAATACCTTTGAAGAATAATGGTAGCCCTTCAGCTAAAATAGGATACAAAACTTTTGTTGGATTTTGTCTTTGATAATGAATATGTAAATGAGGTTCTGAAGATGAACCGCTATTCCCTACACGTCCGATTAAATCTCCTGGCTTCACATGCTCCCCTACTTCTACAGCTACACTATCCTTTTTCAAATGATTAAGTAACAGATATGTTCCTGTTTCATCTATTTTAATGTACACGTGATTTCCTTCCATAGAGATAAATTCTTCTGAACCAGGTATTATGTCTGCTTCATCATCTGAGACAGCAACAATTGTTCCAGAAACAGATGAATAAACTTCTTTATTCCATATTCCATAATCTTCGTTATGTTTGCTTTTTATATCATATGGTTCCATGACTAAATCATACGCCCATCTCTCCGATGAGCATGTAACATGAGAAAAATTATTTTTGGTATGATCACCACCCCAACCTACAATTGTTTGTTCAGATAAAGGCCAATTTGTAGTAATTGATGGTTTAGAATGTTCCATATCATTTGGATAAGCAACTTTGATCATATTCATTGTCATTAAGAGAGGTAAAACTAATACTGTATTTACAACAATATTAAGGTATAACTTTTGCCTCATTTTCTTTTTAACCATAAAAACAATAAGCAGAACAAGATCCATTACCAACCCTAACATCCCTATAATTGGTAAAACCATTTTTAGTATTGTCCATGAATAAGCTCCAACTAAATCACCAATAAAAAAGACACTAAACCATAATATCAAAATGATTCCTATTAATATACTATTAATGAAGCCTATTGTATTCATTCCATTTCTCAATTTAATATCTCTCCCTACCTAATACATTCTATGGTGCTTAAGTGTAGTGTGAACATTCAAAATAAATTAACTATATCTTTTGAGTAGTATTTGTAAGCCTGAATTTCGCGTAAGACTTTTGACGTAGAGTAGCTTAAACACATAAAAAAGCTGTCAAAAATGACAGCCTTCATATCTTTCCTTCGTTAGCTATGAATAAACAATAATTTTACATATTTAAATATATACTCTTGAACGAATAAGGAAATTAACCATCCCCCTACGCCCATACCAATCGAGAAAAATAAAGAAATTGAATGTTGCAATGCTATATATACGATTAATAGTAACACAGCTGTTGCAGGAAATCCCCATAAAACACCTGTTACAAACTTACTTAATACTGTAGTTTCTTCTCCTTGTACATACAACCAAATTATACTGAGTAAACTTACTAAAGGAAGCGCTGCAATAATTCCTCCATAAGAAGGAAACCTTCTGGATACCTCCGTTACGATACCTATGACTATTGCTGACACCATTATTTTCGCAACTACATACATTTTTTCGCTTGCTCACTTAAAATTTTTAAAGCTTGCTCTATAACTTTCTTATCATCTTCATTTAATTCAAGAAAGATCTTCGCTAATTTTTCTTCATCAAGACTTGTATATCGATATAATACTTCTTTACCCAAATCGCTCAAAGATAAGATTACTTTTCTTTCATCCAATGGTTGTCTACTCTTTATCAAATACTCCTTCTCAATCAGTCTTTTAACATGTTCAGATGCTGTATTATGAGACACCTGTATATACAATGCAATTTCATTTACTCCTACATTTTTCTCTTTCTCCACCAGTTGAAGAATTCGTACTGCTTGGTGAGAAATTTTTTCTTTATGAGTGTAATGGAGGTAAAAATATATATCTGTCCAATATTTATTTAATAATGAAATGTTAGTGTTCATTTGACTACTCCTTTTCCAATATCGTTTTAAACGATTATATCGTAATTAGCGATATTTTGAAAAGCTTTAACTTATTTTTTTAAAAAAGAAAAAGCATGTTTTGAAAAGTGGTTGTCAAAACATGCTTTTTATCATTTAGTTCGTAAGCGAAAAGTACCTGAAGAATCACCGGTGGACTTTATTTTAAAGCGTTGACAAAAACACTTATATGAGGATGACGGTACAATCAATCGTCATTATTATGAAATGGCCGTCTTAACTGAACTAAGGGAACATGTTCGGGCTGGTGATCTTTCCATTGTGGTCAGCAGACAGATTTTGAGGAATACTTGTTTTCAGAAGATACATGGAATCAAATGAAGGGAAATACGAGGTTATCAGTTAGTTTATCATTCGAAGATTATTTGACGGAGAGAACCAGTAGCCTTAACGAAAGACTAAAGTAGTTGTCTGCCAATTTCAACAAGTTAGATGGGGTTTCTCTTGAAAAAGGGAAACTGTCAATTACACGCTTAGAAAAAGATGTTCCAGAAGAAGCAAAGAAATTTAGTGCAAGTCTTTATCAGATGCTACCAAGAATAAAATTAAACGATCTACTTATGGATGATTCCCATATAACAGGATTTCATGAGCAATTTACTCATGCTTCTAACAATCGAAAACCTTGCTTTATCTATTGTAATATTCATTCTCATTCCTAAAAGGGTAGCCATGATAATGATCGTTTCTTCTTTATCTATTAATAACTCTCGGACTGTTAATGATAAAAACAATATATAGCCCTTCTTTTGAAATGTTGAGGTTTCTGTTTTTTCGACAATAAAATAGTTAATAAAGCTGCGTTTCCTAGGGGAGTGTTTCCTTCGCTCACAAGTAGGATAATTTTGGTAGGAAAGAAGAGTAGTTCATGCTCTAGACCTTTATTTCCCTCATGTATCATTTAGTGACTGAATAAAGCCTCAGGTCAAAGACAAAAACCCCTAAATGAATTTAGGAGTTTAAATGAAACGAACCTTTATGGTGCATATCCTAGTCGGATCGAAATTTGTTTTCCGACTTGTATCATCCGTTTTTGCAATTGTTCTAATCGTTGATCTGTCATTCGTATGGTTGTTCCTGATATGCTTACTGCTGCGATCACTTTTCCTAAATGATCGAAAATAGGTGCTGCGATACATGTGATGCCATATTCATTTTCCTCAAGGTCATATGCGCATCCATTCTCTTTGACCTTTACCAACTCTTTCATGAATTCTTCTTTATCCGTGATGGTTCGATCTGTATGTACTGGCATACCTTTTTGGTGAAGGATAGTTGAGACCACATTTGTAGGTAAGTGTGCAAGTATGGCTTTGCCAACTGAGGTACAGTGCATCGGAGCCCGTTTTCCAACTCGGGAATGCATTCTTAACAACTCATTTCCTTCTAACTTCTCAATATAGACGACTTCACCTTGATCATACACGACAAGGTGAATGACTTCATTTGTTTCATTTTCAAGTTCTTTTAGAAAAGGCTGTGCTTCAGTTCGCAAATCAATTGATTCTAATAGCTTTGAGCTGATTTCAAGAAATTTATATCCTAGTTTATAGCGACCTGTATCTGGATCTTGTTCAACATAACCATATTGAACGAGCGTTGATAATATACGATAAACCGAGCTTTTATTTATATCTATTTGACTAGCGATCTCTGTAACACCAAGACCACCTTTTTTTAAGCTTAAAATTGTAATAATATCTAGTGCTCTACTGACTGATTTGACCATGTTTTCTCTTTCCATAATTTATCACCTCCATTCATTATATCAGTTTTCTAAGAAAATTTTTGATAATTAGGATTTAACATTTTCCTTGGCTAAGACAAATGAATTTCGTAAAATTCCGATTCCTTTTATGCTACATTCAATGACATCACCAGCATTTACAAATTCCGCACCAACTGGACTTCCAGTTAAAATGACATCACCTGGCTTTAATGTCATCACATGAGATAGATAAGATATCATATGACGAATAGGAACAATCATCAATTGTGTTGAACTATTTTGTTTTTCCACACCATTCAAGTGTGCTTCTACTGCTACATTAAAAGGATCAAGCTCTGTTTCGATTACCGGCCCTAACGGTGTAAAAGTATTAAATGATTTTCCGACCATCCAATGACCCGCACTATGGAAAAACTGTGGTGCAGTCACATCATTTGTGACGGTGTAACCGAATATATAATCAGTAACCTCTGATTCAGGTACATTCTTTGCCTCTTTTCCAATGATAATAGCTAATTCTGATTCAAATTTCACTTGATCAATACCTGCTGGAATCACGATTTCATCGCCTGGTCCAATTACAGAAGAAGCTGGTTTAAAGAAAAACACAGGTATTTCCGGTAGTTCTTCTGGCAGCTCATCTTTATGTGAAACATAATTCGCACCTATACCGATTATTTGATTCGGTTCAAGCGGAGCTAACAAGGTAACTTCGTTCAGAGTAAAAAGAGTTCCTGTATACGTCCAACTTGAATAAATATCCCCTTTAATTTCTCGAATTGTTTCATTTTCAATAATCCCTTGATATATTGTAGAATTTGCTCTAAATCTAATAAACTTCATTTTGATTTCTCCTTTATCTTTGTAAAATAGAGAAGGTGTCAAACAAAAGCAAAGCTTTTCGAGACACCCTCTTACCATTACTTCAATGGTTATTTTAATACTATTGTTTCACTGCAAATTTCTCTTTTGCTTCAAGACGACGGCGATGTAAAATTGGCTCTGTGTAGCCATTCGGCTGATCATAACCTAAGAAAACTAAATCACATGCAGCTTGGAAAGCAACTGAGTTATCAAAATCAGTGCTCATTGGGCGGTACTCTGTATCACCTTCATTTTGTTGATCTACCAATTTAGCCATACGTTGCAATGATTCTAGTACTTGTTCTTTTGTAACAATCCCGTGATGTAGCCAATTTGCCACATGTTGACTAGAAATGCGCAGAGTTGCACGATCTTCCATTAACCCGACATTATATAAGTCAGGTACTTTTGAGCAACCTACACCTTGCTCTACCCAACGAACAACATAACCTAGAATACCTTGTGAATTGTTATCAAGCTCTTCCTGGATATCTTTTGCACTCCATTGTGGATTTTCCGCCAAAGGAATGGCTAGAATATCGTCTCTAAGATTAGTAGCTTGTTTAAGTAAATCCTTTTGTACACCTGCTACATTCACTTGATGATAATGTAAGGCATGTAATGTCGCCGCAGTTGGAGAAGGAACCCAAGCTGTATTAGCTCCTGCATGTAAATGCCCTATTTTTTGCTTTAACATTTCGGCCATCAAATCCGGCATTGCCCACATGCCTTTACCTACTTGGGCACGACCTTGGAACCCGGCTCCTAAGCCGACAAATACATTTGATTTTTCATAACTTTGCAACCATTTTGATGATTTCATATCGTTTTTGCGGATCATTGGACCTGCTTCCATCGACGTATGCATTTCATCACCAGTACGATCTAGGAATCCAGTATTGATGAACGCTACACGATCTTTTACTTCAGAAATACATTTTTTTAAATTCAAGCTAGTTCTGCGTTCTTCATCCATTACACCAATCTTAATTGTGTGGCGCTCTAATCCAAGCATATCTTCAATCCGATTAAATAATGAATTGGAAAAGGCTACTTCTTTAGAGCCGTGCATTTTAGGTTTTACGATATAAATGGAACCTTTAGCTGTATTGCTGAATCTACCATTTCCTAACAATGTGTGCTTAGCAATTAAACTAGTAATGACACCATCGATAATCCCTTCATAAACTTCATTACCTTCTTGATCTAAAATAGCGTTAATAGTCATTAAATGCCCTACATTACGGACAAATAATAATGAACGACCATTTAATGCTAACTCCTTACCTTGTGGAGATGTGTAGTAACGGTCTTCATTCATTCTTCGAGTTAATACTTTATTCCCTTTTTGGAAAGTAGCCTCTAAATCACCTTTCATCAGTCCTAACCAATTACGATAGACAAGAGCTTTATCCTCTGCATCAACAGCCGCTATGGAATCTTCACAGTCCATAATTGTAGTAACAGCAGATTCGATTAAAACATCATTTACACTAGCTTGATCGTCTTTTCCGATAGAATCATTACGATCGATTTGAATTTCAAAATGTAAACCATTATTTTTAAGTAATAGCGCAGTAAGTTCTTGTGTTCCACCTTGGTATCCAACAAACTTCCCCTCATCAATTAATCTAGTTGTATTTCCATTATTTAAGACAACCACTAACTTTTCTCCATCTAAGCGATATTCAGTAGCTTCTGAATGAGAAGCGTCTTTTAGTGGTGCAACTTGGTCAAGGAATTGTTTTGCAAATTCAATAACTTTTCCACCACGAATTGGGTTATAACTTCCCCCTCGTTTTGCACCATCTTCTTCACTAATAGCATCTGTGCCGTATAAAGCGTCATACAAGCTTCCCCAGCGTGCATTAGCCGCATTAATTGCATATCTCGCATTATTTACTGGAACTACTAATTGAGGACCCGCTTGCAATGCGATTTCTTCATCCACATTCGTTGTACCGATTTGAAAATCTTCAACCTCATCTTCTAAATAACCAATCTCTTGTAAAAATGATTTATACTCATCGCTATTAAAATGACTGTTTGTTTTATGCCATTCATTGATTTTACTTTGTAGCTCATCACGGAAGGCTAACAATTGTCTATTTTCTGGCGTTAAGTCTGTAATGATTTTTTCGAAATCAACCCAGAATTGCTCGCTAGTTAAACCACTATCAGGAATGGCCTCATTGTTAACAAAATCATAAAGCTCTTTGCCCACTTGTAAATTACCTACTTTTACATATTCACCCATGAATGATCCTCCTCTTATTCAAGAAAAATAGATTTCTTTTGTTTCTTATTACAAAACATTGTTTTTATTTGTTACAAAAAATATAGTGTAAATATTATAAAGGTTTCAATAATTCACCTGAATTATTTTTATATTCATAATTATATCGATCTTAAAGATGCTTCCTTTGCTTTTAGCTCTTGTTTAATTTCTACACATCGACCTGGCGTCGGAAACAATTTACCTGCGTTTAATAAATTATCGGGATTAAACACTTCTCGAATATTAGTTTGAGCAATTATTTCTTCATCAGTAAAGACAAATCGCATTTCTTCTCGTTTCTCAATACCGACACCATGCTCTCCAGTAATCGTTCCACCTACTTCTGCACACACATGCAAACATGCACTACCTGCAGCCAAAGCCGATTCCGATTGTCCGGGAATTCTCGCATCAAATAATACTAAAGGATGTAAGTTACCATCTCCAGCATGAAAAATATTGGCGATCCGTAAACCATATTCCTCGCTAATATCTTTAATCCTTTGCAAAACTTCTGGTAATTTACTTCGTGGAATGACACCATCCTGTACCAAGTAATCAGCAGAAATAGCTCCCATTGCACCGAAGCCAGTTTTTCGATTTGCCCACCAGCTTGCACGTTGCTGCTCATCCTGTGCTACCTTCACTTCCCGTACATTTCTATTACGGCAAACAACTAATATCTGCTCAATTTGCTCATCAATGCCTGCTGCAATACCATCAACTTCGATTAATAATACAGCTTCAATATCACGTGGATGACCAACAGGGAAAGCAGCTGATTCTACACCTTCAATCGCAGTTGCATCCATCATTTCAAGAGCGGCAGGCACGATGCCGGATGAAATAATATCTGAAACAGCTTGGCTTCCATCCTCGACATAATCAAAATATGCCAATACCGTTTGCTTCGCTTCAGGATTCTTTAAAATACGAACCGTGATTTTTGTCACAATTCCCAATGTTCCTTCCGAGCCTGTCAATAATCCTAACAAATCATAACCAGGTTGATCAGCAATTCCGTCAGTACCTATTTCGATTATTTCACCATTTGGTAAAACAAGCTCAAGACCAAGGATGTGGTTGGTTGTCACACCGTATTTTAAGCAATGTGCCCCACCCGCATTTTCAGCGACATTTCCACCAATTGTACAACAAGCTTGACTTGAAGGATCTGGAGCATAATAATAGCCTTTATCTGAAATCGAATTGGTTAATTTTAAATTAATATAACCTGGTTCGACTACAGCACGACGATTCTCAAAGTCCACACTTATTAATCGTTTCATTCGCACTAAGCTAATAATTACTTCACCATTTAACGGAATCGCCCCGCCACTTAAACCGGTGCCGGCACCTCGTGCTAGGAAGGGAAGATTATTCTCATGACAATATTTCACAACTGCTGCAACTTCAGTATTATTTTTCGGAAATACAACCGCTCTTGGAAGTGCCTTATAAATCGTAAATCCATCACAATCATACGCCATTAAATCTTCTTCATGGTATAAAATCGAGTAAGGACCACTTACTAATTGTGCCAAGCCTTGAACATGAATATCTTTAGTCTTTAATTTACGTACAGTCATGGCCGATCCTCCCCTATAGCATCTTCTTTCTGGTAAGCCCAATCAAGCAATTGAATCGTATGCACAATTTTTTGATTGCGACCATATTTTTGGACTCCCATTGCCATTTGTAGCATACAACCTGGATTGCCCATTGAAATCATTTCAACATCTTCCGGAACAGAAGCCATTTTACTTTCCAACACAGCGGAAGCCATCTCTGGATTTGTAATATTATATACGCCTGCACTTCCACAACAACGATCAGAATTAGGCATCACAACCATTTCCACACCTGGGATATCGAGTAATAATTCACGAGGCTCCTTACGTACACCTTGACCGTGGGCTAGATGACAGGCATCATGATATGTGATTCTAGTGTTCATTTCAGCTTTAGGCTTTTCATAACCAGTATCATATAAATATTTTGAAATGTCCTCTACTTTTGCAGCAAATACTTCTGCCTTCGCTTGCATGTCAAGATCTTCCTTGAATAATTCTGGGTATTCTTTTAGCATACAACCACATCCAGCTGCATTAACAATAATGGTGTCGGCGTTTTCAAAAGCCTCCATATTTTGCTTTGCAAGCTTTCTCCCCATATCTCGATCTCCGGCATGTACATGTAGAGCTCCACAACAAGTTTGTGCTTTAGGAATTGTCACGTCATTGCCATTACGCGTTAGTACATTGATGGTAGATTCATTTATATCGCTAAACATAACATCCATTACACAGCCAGTTAATAAGGCAACTTCTCTTTTTGTTTCACTTTTAGCTTTAATGACATTTTCATTTTTATATTTTTTTCGGACGGTTTGCTTTACCTCTGGCATGACGGCTTCCATTTCAACTAAATGCTTAGGCATAATATTCATTAATCCCGTTTTACGAGCCACTTTCTGTAAGCCACTTTTTTGATAAAATTTCAGTAACTGCCCAACAGTGTTTAAACGATTAGGGTGAGGGAAGAGTCCTTCTAGCATCATCTTGCTAACTGCGCCTTTCATTCCTGTTAGAGGTACAGCTTGACGGACCTGTCCGCGCGCTTCTTCAATTAATCCACCTACATCAACATCAGCAGGACAAGCGGTTGTACACGCTCGACAATCTAAACAAGCAAAAACCGGGTCCATAAACTGCTCATTCAAATTAATTTTTCCTTCTGCAACGGATTTGATCAAGTGGACTCGTCCTCGAGGTGAATGTTGTTCTTGACCAGTAATTTCATATGTTGGACAAGATTCTAAACACATTCCGCAATGTACACAATCGGCCCATTTACTCTCATCAGGTGCGTCACTATAAATATAATTGCTTATACTCGTATTTGAACATGAGGGTTCCTTGTTTATCACATTCATCTTAAAGCCCCCCTACAAATCTCTTATAATTAAGAACGTTATTTGGATCAACTTTAGCTTTAATTCCTTCAAATAAAAAGAAATGCGCTGGTTTATCTCCATATACATCAATTCTTTGACGAAGTGTAAAAGGAAGATGTGTTGCCACCACATAACCACCTAATTCCACAATAAACGCCCTTAATTGAAGAATTGCTTCCTCTACTTCTTCAACACTACCTTTCAAATATACTGAACAGATACCATGACCTAACCCGCCATGAGCTTCCAATGAAATTTGCTGAATTTCGTGTAATGCCTCGATCTTCTTCATAGCAAGCAGAACATCTAAGTTCTTGACTCCAATTTTTAATGCCGCAAAAGTATCATTCTGATTTTCTTTTAAAATACCATTTGGTCCACTTCTAGAAAGGCCTTGCCAAAAAGAAGTGGCTTCATTGTCTTGTAAAATAGCCATACCGCAATGCTTTGGTTTCATTTTTTGAATAGATTCGACTTGATAATCTACAGAGCTTGCCACATCTTCAAAGCTAATAGCTAATGTATGCTTTTTCTGCTGAGTCAAGCGATCTGAGATACTTCTATTTAGTAATTCAAGCGAAATCGGCTCAAGTTTTGAATCTAATAGACTCGTAGCAAAGTAACGAATTTCTTCAAATTCACTATCCTCAAAAGTCAATAAAATAACATTCTCCTTTTTTGCTATTGGACGAAGCTTTAATGTGATTTCTGATAGAATCGCTAACGTACCCATAGATCCAATAAATAGCTTATTCATATCGTATCCTGCGACGTTTTTTACAACCTTACCACCTGAACGAATGATTTTCCCATCCGGATAAACAAGTCTCATTCCAATGACTGAGTCACGGGCAGATCCATATCCTAATCGTTTTGGTCCACTATCATTAGCTGCGATAATTCCCCCAATGGTCGCATTCTCCATCCATCTCGCATCAAGGGCAATCATTTGGTTATGTGTAGCTAAATATGATTGTAATTCTTGAAAAGGAGTGCCTGCTTTGACTGTAATTGTCATATCTCCAACGGTATGTTCAATAACTCCTTTATATTTGGAAAGTGACAGTAAAATATCACTATATTGAATGTGTCCCCCATACCCTCGCTTCGTTTCACCACTAGCGACTACAATCTTCTTACCATGATCATTTGCATATTTCAACACGTTAGAAATTTCATCTTCTGTTTGCGGATAAACCGTGACCATACCACTATTCCCTAGATAGTGGTGCTCCTGATCCTGACAAACAACCTGATTTTCCGCCATTAATTCTTTCAAACCATCCATCATATCTACACCAGTCACTTTTGCACCTCCTCTTTGTTTCTTATTACCAAACACTGTTTCTATATTTGATCAAAAAAAAGCAGTTACAAATCTATACATACATTTAATCATCCCGATTTATAAATATCAATATATTTTTGTAAAAATAAGAAAAAATATCCAATATAGTTATTTATCAAGTGGGTTTAAATGATGGATTATTTAGGTCAGTCAAGTCTGATTGATAGACCCTAATAAAAGGATTCTAAAAATGAGAATCCTTTTATTTGAATGATTATGATTGTTTGACTTACAAACAAATTCAGTAGTATTTTGCCTACTTAGGGAGCGTCATTTTAATGTGTTAAAATAATTTATTTTTTTGAAATATCAAGATATATTCCATTTTATTATGTCCTTTTAGCAAGGTGGAAATCCTCGCTTGTTGCACTTTGTTAATTACAGAATTAAAGGATCATAACATTATCAAACTTAACCATTGTTGTTCCAGGTTTATAGTTTCCTTCATCCGGCACATTAGACTCCCCGTTTATATTATTTATTATATTTTTTATAAAGTTTTGCCCCATTTCATGTGCATGTGGATATCCCCCACCAAATCTAGGGTTAATTTCGGATTCAATATAGCCATTTTCAGTCTTAAAACAGTCAATATCGATTGGTCCTAATGGTTTAAGAGCACTTATAAGCTGTTCAATAACTTGTTTTAACTCAGGGTCCTTTATTGCTATTGATTTGTCCGTTTCACCAGCTCTCATTATGATCTTTTTCTTCATAAATAGATTTGTAATGTTCTTTGTGATCAGGTCTATGTAGCAATCAATACCATATTCTTCTCCCGCTATGAAGTAACTTTAAGAATCACCAAACTAGCGCTCCCTTTTCTAGGCTTTATAATTAAGGGGAAATGGAGTTTTTGATTATTTAGATTATTTATTACTTCTGCTATATCTAAGTAGGTTGGAAAAGCAGGTATACCGTTATTTTGTAAAAATGTATAAGTATGATACTTATCGAAACATATATCTACAGTATCTCTATTTGAAATTATTACACATATAGAATCCTTTTCTAAATCTTCCTTCCAATTACTTTTGCTATAAAAATAAAAGTATTAGCAACCATAGAAACTCCTGGTTCTAATATTAAGGTTGGCTTGTTTTCATAGGAAGCGAATTCATGATTCATCACCTCACATATAGCTTCAGCATAATCATCAAAGGAAGGCGCGTTATTATGGAAGGTTTTTGGCAACCCGCCATAGATACCACCTCCTACATCTATGAACTTCAGGCTCTCTATGATATATTCCTTAGCTATTTGACATAATTTTTCTGTTTTTCTCTTATATGATTCAACACTTCTAGTCCTTGTCGAAAAATGTCCATGTAATCCTATAATCTTTATATTTGGTATTCTCTTCAACTCACATATAGCTTCATGCAAGCTTCCGTTTTCCGTACAAATGCCAAATCTGCTTTTTTCATAAAAAACCTCCACATGTAGTATGTAAGGAGATTATCTCATGGGTTATTTACAAATTGTAGGTGGGGAATATTTGACGCTTACTTTAGTTCTACGGTTCTACAACATGTAGTGAGAAGCCGTGTCTCATTTAAGTTAACTTTTTATACTGATCGATATCCGCTAGTATTCTTTGTAATGACTGTTCCCAAAACTCAGGCTTTGAAATATCTTTATCAAAGTATTTTTTAACCAACTGCTCTATTGGGATAGAACCGGTTTCCCTTAAAAATTCTTTAAACTTCTGAGGAAATTCATTATTTTCTTCAGCTATGTCAATTAATCCAATACTTAGCAAAAATCCAAATGAATAAGGATAATTGTAGAATGGCGTATCCGCTTGGTAGAATTGTTCGTATTTAATCCAAACAAAAGGTTCATATTCGCTTAAACAATTGTCATAAGCCTCTTTTTGACAGTCTAACGAAAGTTCTTCAATATGCTTTGCACTTAATGGGCCATTTTTTCTCCTCTCATAAAATTTTCTTTCAAATAAATAAGCCCCTCTAATAGACATCAAGTAATTTAAACTACGCTTTATTTTCCAGTCAATTAGATCCTTCTTCAACCTTTTATCTTTCGTATCATCTATCATGAAATCAATAAAAACTGTTTCAAAGAAAATAGAAGCTGTTTCAGCAGTAGTCATTTCTAAAGTTTCCTCTAAAAAACGAAAAGATCCAATATTTTTCAACTGTTTAAAGTGCCAAGCGTGGCCTAATTCATGTGCTAGAATTCTAGCACTTTCTATACTATTATCGTACTTTACAGATATTCGTGACTCTCCTTCATTAATAAAGGGAGCGCAAAAACCACTTGTGGACTTTGTACTGCGCGGTTCTGTATCTACCCACCTATTATGAATAGCATACTTCGAAAAATCAGCCATTCTACTATCAATCTTATTTAAAGCCTTTACAATTTGATCAATTGCGACAGAAAAATCAATTTGATACGGTACTTCCTGTGACATAGTCATAAATTCATGCCATGAAATCTTTTCCTTGTTTTTTTCTATTGCTTTTATTTGCAGAAACTCGCAAAGTTTATGTAAATTTGATTCAACCACATCCCACATAGTGTTTAAGGCTGTTTGAGATAATCCATTCATTTTTAAGGATTCCTGAAAATAATCAGAAGTATTGATTTGATTTTCATAAAGCCTTGTACCAACCATTTGATTGTAAATAGAAGCAAAGATATTTGATTGTTTTTCTAACGTACAATTCAGCTCATTAAAAACCTGGATTCTTCCTAATTGATTTGAGTGCGATAATGATAAATAAATAGCATCATAAAATGTGAGACTATATTCAATATCTTTGTTTTTATTTGTAACAATCATATTGGAACAAAATTGGGAGTAAATATCTTCTAGTCCTTTTAATGTTTCTCGAGTAAAATTTGAAACACTTTTATCCTGCTCTATTAAACTCTCATTGCATAATTCTGAAAGAAAATCTTTTTGAACTATAGTTTTAGACCAAGCTTCAAATTGTTCTTTATTCAAATTCCTTATGTTGACTTTCCATCTAGAAATGATTAAATGGACTTGCGACTTTAAAAATGAAATCCTAGCTTTTAATATTGTTAGAACAGAAGCTTCTACCTCTTCTATTGTTAAACAATAATAATAAGATTCAATTGCATCAATTTGTTTAATTATTTTTGAAAGTGTGTAAAGATCCTTCTAACAAATATATTGAGATGTTGAGTTTCTCTCAATTTTAATCAACTTTTCTTTTAAATTATCCAAATGATTGTTTACTTGATCCATAGAGCCATCAAAAAACTTACTTATATTCCAACGAGTGGGTTCTTTAATAATTTCCATGATTCCAATCCCCTTCATTTTCTGCCAAAATTAGATGATTCGTATATTCATTAAAATCAAACGATTAATTTATAGCCTACTTGTCCAATTAATAAAATCATGATAGAAACCAATAATATTTTAGCTACTTTGATTGGTATATAGGGCAAAGCCAGTAAACCAATTTGAGAGCCAATTGCTGAACCAATTGCCATCGCTATTGCATAGTCCCATTGAATAAATCCGGTATTATAAAAAACTAAGAAAGCTCCAAAACAACTACCTAGAATGAGTACTCTCGTTAATTGCACGGCTTTTAAATAAGTCTCGTTCCTCCCCATATAATGTAATATTGCGAAAGTGGATGAACCAGGGCCAAATCCTCCATCATACACGGCTACGAAGTAGGGTATAAGATAGCTTCGTTCCTTTGTTAGTTTTTCATTTTTGTTATCTTCTGATGCCCATTTCTTGTTTGTTATTGTTGTGATGAAAGCGAAAATAAGCAGTATTAAAGCGATAATATTCATATTCGTTTCTGAGATACTTGAAGTAATCAATGCTCCCATAACCCCACCAACAAAGGCAATACTTACATTCGTTAAGATCGTCCTTAATGATATTTGCTTATTTCTCATTAAATAAAACACACTTGTACAAGCAGCAATACCAGAAGAAAATTTATTGGTAGCAATACCTGTTTGAATAGGAATTCCAACGAGTATCATTGCTGGTAGAGTAATTAACCCACCGCCACCTGCTAAGGTACCAATGAAAGCTGAAACAATTCCGATCAACATTAAAATAATTAAAAACTCACTCATTATGTGTCTCTCCTTGTTTGGAAAAAGAACTAAAATCAATTGAATTCAACAATCTCGGTTTCACTTCAAATAGTTTATAGAATTATGGGAATAATACAATAATTAATTATAGCCTTTCAAAATAAATCTGTCTCCTTCGGTAAAAAAAAAAGCGATTCCCCATATTGAAAAATCACTAACATTATTGATCATTTGCTAATGCTTTATAAAGTTTTCCATCAATCATTCAAACTGCTCTAACTAAAGATCTCCCATTTGGAATTCATGAATAAATCTATTTACAAAATGCTTGGAAATAGAAGATTTTTCTGTACATTTCGATCGTACCCACCCGATTTTAATTGGACTTTGTTCAAAATTATCAATATCGATTGAAACAATATCTCCATTCTTCACAAAAGGTGAATTAAAGAATGAAAAATCATATCCACAAGTAATTGTTAATCCCTCACTTAACGCGCGGATTATCGCTACACTGTTATTACTCGTAAACATTGTATTCAACGGGCCAATTTTTTCATTAAAGCATTTCTTGAATTCATGGACGTAATCTTCATCATACAATACGAACAAATATTTCAATAATTCTTGAGCGTCTATGCTTTTTTGTGATGCCAAAGGTGAATTTTTTCCTGCTCCAATTACCATTTTCCCTTCCCAAAAAGGCTCAAAACGCAAATCTTTATCATTCTGTAACAAATCCTCTTTAGTCGCTATTAACCCTAGGTCGACCTTATTTTCTCTTATATCAAGCAAAATTTCCTTTGAGCTCTTTTCAGTTATCCGGAAATTCGTTCGTGGATAGTCTTTTTTGAAATTGGATACCGTTTTCACTAAAGAAATCATTCCTACTGGTATGCTGGCAATGCGTAATTCACTATTTTGAAGATCCGTATAGCCTTGTGCTTCTTCTTTAATTTCCTGAAGCTTTATAACAATTTCTAATGCTTTTTTAATGATTTTCTTTCCCTCAAGAGTAGGAATTGTACCTTGACGAGATCGAGTAAACAATTTCATGCCTAATTCCTTCTCCAAATTGGAAATTGACTGACTCAAAGCTGATTGAGTAACGAAGAGATTGTTCGAAGCAGCTAGTAACGATTTTGTCCGTGCTACTTCAACGATATACTGCATTTGTTCTATGTTCATATTGAACCTCTTTCTATTAGATTTTTTTAACTAACTATTAATTATATTAATTATACTAATATATATCTTAATGTTAAAATGAAAGTGCTTATAATAGTAGCATTATTCTGTAAAAGGGGATGTTTAATATGAGACTTAAAGGAAAAACAGCCGTTATTACCGGTGGAGCAACTGGAATTGGGAAAGCGACAGTATATAAGTTTTTAGAGCAAGGTGCTAATGTCGTTTTCACTGATATAAATGAAGAAAATGGTAATAAGACTTTAGCTGAAATAAATTCTATGCATGGCAACGTGCTGTTTGTTAAACATGATGTGCAAAAAGAAGAAGATTGGAAGCATGTCGTTGAGCAAGCTACCGAAAGATTCGGTCACATTGATATCTTGTTTAATAATGCAGGTCTATACAGAACAAAACCAATACAGGATTATTCAATAGATGAATGGAATTTAGTGATGGGAGTCAATGTAACTGGAGTGTTTCTAGGTATGAAACATATCGTTCCTGTGATGCGCCAACAACAAAAAGGTTCTATTATTAATGCCTCATCTATTGCCGGCATAAAAGGTAGTCCTAATCATGCTCTTTACGGAGCTAGTAAAGGTGCCGTTCGCAAAATGACGAAGGACATAGCACTGGAAGTTGCAGGAGACTCTATTCGCGTTAACTCCATTCATCCTGGTATCATCCAAACTTCTATGGGGGACGCAGTTGCAGCCGGAGTTAATGTAGCAACGGAGGAACTAGCTAGTGCAATCCCATTAAAACGATTAGGTACTCCAGATGATATCGCTAATCTTGTTGTTTTCTTAGCTTCTGATGAATCTAGTTTCATTACTGGAACAGAAATGTGTATCGATGGTGGCTCTTCAGCTCGATAAGCCATTTTTTATGCAAGAATAGTTTTTCAGGCATCTCGTTATAAGAAATCATTAAGTTTCACTTGATTCAAAATATAATAATAAGGGGTAATTATCATGAGATTTCAAGATAAAGTAGCAATTGTAACTGGCGGAGCAAGTGGAATTGGAGCAGTAACAGCACGTGCTTTTGCTGAAGAAGGAGCAAAAGTGGTTATTGCGGATTTTGCAGATGCAGGTCAACAAGTTTCTGATAGCTTAAATCAAGAAGGCTTCGATACATTGTTTGTAAAAGTGGATGTAACATCTGAAGAACAAGTAAAGCATTTAATCAGTGAAACGGTAAATAAATATGACAAGTTAGACATTATGTTTGCAAACGCAGGTATTGGAAATGATGGTAATATTCATGAACTAACTTATGAGAAATGGCAAAAAACACTTGATATTAACTTAAATGGTGTCTTTTTATCAGACAAATATGCCATTGAACAAATGAGACTACAAGGTCATGGCGGTGTTGTCATTAATACCGGTTCTATTCATAGCTTAGCTGGTAGAGAAGGTGTTACTGCATATGCTTCATCAAAAGGTGGCGTAAAATTATTAACACAAACATTGGGCGCTACTTATGCAAAGGAAGGTATCCGAGTGAATGCGATCGCCCCAGGATATATTGACACACCTTTACTTGCTGCGGCAGATGAGAACGCACGTAATTATTTAACCAGTCTTCACCCAATGGGTCGACTAGGTAAACCTGAAGAGGTAGCGAAAGCTGTTTTATTCCTAGCTAGTGATGATGCATCATTCGTTTCTGGTTCACTGCTAGTTGTTGATGGTGGATACACTGCCGTTTAAATGTAGAGATTACAACAATAAATGATTATAATACCCTCTTATAACAGACGAGAAATTACAAGTCTATTATAAGAGGGTTTTCTATTTCATAATAACTCTTAATTCATTTGTTCCCATTCACTTAAATACATACGTTCCTTAATTTGTTTTGGATTTTCTAATTTACAAATAAATTCTAAACTATTACCATCTGGATCATTAAAGTGAATTTTAGCATGCACGTAATTCTCATGAGGCATTACAAAAGGTTCAATTGGTTCAAATCCAAAAGCCTCTCTCGGCTTAAAACCTTTATTTACAAGCCATTCAACTGATCTTTTCAAATCCTCTAAAGAAACTTGAAAGGCAATATGCCTTAATGATGGATGATATTCAACTTTCACTTTATCTGTTTCCCATAACCCCAACCAACTTTTATCTTTTTCAATCCATAAGAATGCTAATCTGTCTTCAACCTTGTGATCGAATTCCAAACCAAGACCTTGATAAAACTCAATCGAGCGATTTAAATTACTTACCGGTAAATGCGCTTCGTATAACCCTGTAATCATTGATCCAATCCCCCTTTTCGATATTCAATACATTTCTAATCCTTCATTAATATAAGTGTTATCCTACTCTCTCTCACTTGCAAGATAACAATCTTGCTGGACTGTTTTACTAAACAAATTTCTATTCTTAAAAGCTATAAAACTAACAACTGCAAGCAAAATGCCAGAAAGAATAAATATAGTACGCACACCGAAAAGATCAGAAAGTATCCCCATTAGTAAAGAGGCAATTCCAAATGTACCTGTACTAATCGTGCTAAGAGACGTATACACAGTCGCTAACCGTTCTTTTGGAACACTAGTTTGAATCAATGTTTGTTGAGAAATGTTTTTCATTTGATCGAACAGACCAATTAATCCACTTAATATCAATGCAATTATTGAATAACTAGTCACTCCAAATGAAATCGTACATATAGAAATCATAAATGCACCTATTATGATAAAAACATTTCGTCTTTCATCTATAAACATAGAAAAAGTAATACACAACAAACTTCCGACTACCATTCCAATAAAATACGAACTGTTTATAAAACCCCACCAATACGTCTCTGCCTTTAGTGCTTGTTCAACGTAAACTAATACTATTGCCGCAATCCATACTGTGCCCGCAATATTTTCAATAAATTCTATAATCGTCATTTTTCTTAAAAAAGGTATGCTTTTTATCGTTTGCCATCCTTTTGTTAATTGTCTCCACTTATTTTCTGGAATCTCTTCTTTATGTTCCACATTATTCAACATACTTAACACCATACTCGAGCAAACAAATAGCACAGCCACCAACCAAATCAATTGAGTAGGGCTGATCACAATTAATAAAAGGCTTCCAAAAAACCACGTTCCAATCTGAATAGATTGCGTAATGGTTTCCGCTACTCCATTCGCTTTGACTAATTTATTCTCATCCACATAATAAGGAATTAAAGTCTGCCTAATTGGGTTGGCACATCCATCAAGAAAAGCTATTAAAGCAATTACAATGAAAATGAAAGCTAAATTAATGGAATCTCCACCGATGGTCAAAATAATACTTAGGACAAATAAAAACAGTGTTTTTCCTATTTGTGAACCAGTCAATAAATGTTTTAAATTAAATTTTCCAATAAGCAATGGTGTTAAAATACTGGAAACAAACTTAGAAGAAGTAATGGTAAACGGCACAAAAGCAGATGAGGCAGCTGATTCAGTTAAACTATAAATGATGCTAATAACACCAACAGTGTATAACACATCACCAATATTTGCTAATGACTGACCAAGCATTAGCAGAACAAAATTTCGATTAGTATGCATATGAATCCCCCGTTTCTAAATGATTCTTAAAAACGGTAGATTCAAATTGGACTATTAATCATAAGACGATGCTCCTTAAATAAAAACAGTATAATTCATTCTAAGGATGAGAAAATGAACATACATGCATCTGAACTATTGCTATTTAAATTACACAGTATACGTTTAAATATTCTGTATTTTATAATAATAAATCTTAAAGTATATTTTAACAACTATAATAAATGGATTCTAAAAACTGTTATTAAAAGAAATCGTGCGACTCATAAAGAGGCTATCAATCATAGACAAATCGAGTGCGCTTAATTTTAACTATGCAGAAGAATATTAATATGGCTGCCTAAAAAGTCCATTGTCGGGTTATATGAAACCAAATTAAAAAGCCAAGAATGTTGATTTAACAGCATTCTTGGCTCTTACTTTTATCAGGGATTCGTCTTAAAAGTTACTTTTCGGACAGCCCCATCTACGCTTAATTCCTTACTTTTGGTCTGTTAAATTAACTTCAAATGACTGATTCTCTAGAGATTTTGAAGATTCCGCTTCGGTATCGAATATATACGGCGTAATGGTTATTTTCTTCAAACCTTTGGAAATTTCATATTCGTCTTCCATTTCCATTATATGATTTCCTCCACCCGTTCCAGTACCTATAAGTTTTTTTCCATTTTGATCATTCACATCTATACCTACGCTTATATGAGTTTTCTCGTCTTTATATCCTTTCGTATATTCAAATGTATAATCGATTTTCATAGATACAGGAGATACTCGGGCCTCTTTTATTGTTAGTATACCTTCAACTTTTTCATCTTTTATCGGAATTTGTTTATTGATGCTATAAACTTGCGTATCAGATTTAATTTTAGAACCATTAATGGTAGTTTCATATGTCCAATTTCCTTTTATTTCACCATAGAAGTCCGAATATTTACCTGAATTGAACTTCTCATTTGAATTCGCTTCAACATTTTTTTCGTATTCCATGCTATTGAACATCACTTTAACACGATAATCTTTTTTCGGGTCTATTTTCTCTAAAACATCGTAGTTTTCAAGATCTAATTCACCGTCACCATTCGTATCTGCTTGATTCAATCTTTTTTTGTATAAATAATCCCAGCTACCATCTGGATTATTTTCTCTATGTATACTACTGGCTGAGTCAAAGAATTCCATATTGTCAATAGCTATTTTAACTTCTCCTGGTTGAATATATGATTTCTGATCAATTCCTAATTTCTTCTTGTCCTGCTCATTCATCTTTACATTCAAATTAAGCAGCACTTGACCATCATCAAGCATTAATTCATTCAATGTTACCTTAATATGTTGATCTGCCACTGTTTGATTCACAGTCTTTTTATACCCATTAAAACTATCTTCTGGTTTATTAATAAACATTTCAATTTGGTTCCCTATGCGTGCAATTGACGCCAAAACTGTTTCATTACTAAGAATGATTGGACTTAATACAGCAAAGGAAATAGCTGCTGCAATAATTGATTTTTTATATTTTTTTTTAACAGGAGAATGCTTTATCTTCTTCATCATATTTCTTTTTAATTTTTGTTTCTCTAGATCATTCAGCATAATGTCTTCATATTCATCTAAATCCGTTTGGGCTCCGTTTAGTAAATCATATTCATTCTTCATCTTATATACCCCCTTCAGTTCGCTTATTGGAAAAATTCTTTAATTTTCTTCGTCCTCTAGAAAGACGATTATATAAGTTATGAATGGCAACGTTTTTTCTCTTCGCGATGGTTTCTAACTGAACACCTTCTAAATAATACTTCTCAAATAGCTCGCGATCTTCTTCATTTAAATGATGTAGTAATTCATCTACTTCAACTTTGATTTCATTTTGGAAATCATTTTCGTCAATATGTAATGGTTCATCTATCTCCGTTAAGCTTTTATTCATCATGCTATTTGAGTACTTCCGTTTATAGTCAATTGATTTATATTTCGCAATTGCGGCAACCCAATTTTTCAATGAATTTTTACTATTGTCGAAGCGAGTAATGTTATCCCATATCGCGAGTAACACATCATTTACACATTCTTCTTCATAGCTATGTAAATCGCCCAAATGCTTCTTAACGATTGATGTAACTAACCCTGCATAAGCATCAATCAAAAGCTCTAATCCTTTCTCCTTTCTACGAGCTATATATTTCACAATTAAATCATCATCCACTTTTCTCCCGCCTTTCGAATAACCTTTTCACCTATTAATACGAAAGCTTTTCTCATTTCCTATCATCTTTACAAATTTTTCTCTATTTTTTTATCACTTTATAAAGTTTATATGACTAGCTCCATTCTTTACATACAAAAAGCAATCCTTCATAAAGAAGAATTGCTTTTCATGCTTTACTATTTGATTTGCTCCTTATACAATCTTAGTTTTTCAGGTGTCACATCATTGCCTAATGAATCAACAACCGATAAATTCGAGAAAGTATTAAGCACTTGGCCACGAATTTCTTTTAAATATTCTTTACGCAACAGCTTTTGTTCAGCTAGTTCTTTTACTGATAGCCCAACTGTTTTCTGTTTTTTTGCTAACTCATTAATTCGATGTAAACTATTAATCATGACAAGATCTCCTCCCCTATTAAAACAATGCAGACCAGTTTAAAGCTGTGACAACTATTCCTAATACTAATAAGAAAAATGGCATCATCATATTCTTTAATTGATCTTTCATTTTTATATGAGTCATAATTGCACCAATCATCGTTGCAACAATCATTAATCCACCAATTGTTGCTAATGGCTCAATCCAAACTCCTGCAAGAATTACAATAGCTGAAGCTATTTCAAAGAATCCAGTAAACAATCGGAAGCTATCACTATAACCAAAATATTTAAACCCTTGCTTCATATCCTCAGAAGTGAATTTTTGATAACCAAACATAATAAATCCTATTCCTAATAAAACCTGTAATACTGTTGATAAAATAGACATACTATTCTCCTTTTCTATATATAACGATTTAATAATTCTTTATTTCGAGATATTAGTCCAATAAATGTGGTTAGAAATCATATTCCTCATCTTTTGCTTTCCTAATCATATTAAATGCATCTACTAACTGTAGTGTGTCATCGACCAAGCGATGAATGCGAAAAATCACATCATCATTTACAATTTTTCTTCGATCAAAATCTTGTTCCTCTATAAATACATACGTTTGAACAATATGAGCCTTCATATAACTTAAAATTGGTTTTAGCTGTTGCTCAATCATTAAATAGTGTTTACCCGTGCCAGCAGTCACTAACATACTAACTACTTTGTCTCGAAAGGCATTGACTGGTAATAAATCAAAAATATTTTTTAATGTGCCAGGTATAGAGGCTTGAAATGTTGGTGTTCCGATGATAATAGCATCTGCTGCCATGATTGTTTCCGCAGCATATTTTGTATCACCTTCGTATTCTCGGTAATCACGTCCATCACTAAACTCTATTTGATATTCACTCAAATCCAGCAATGTAATCTCTGCATCTGGATATTGCTGCTTAGCATGGTTCAATGTATAGTCCATTGCTGTTCTTGTTTTCGAACCGACAATTGAACCAGCAATACCAACAATTTTCATCTTTAATCCTCCTTATTTCTTAGCAGTATATTTTTTTACTGCGGGAACAATTTCTGTAGCAATCAACTCTATATTTTTAGCGATTTTGTTATACGGTAATCCTCCAAAATCTATTTCTGCCATAAAGCGTTGCTGACCGTATAGCTCATATTGATACAGTAACTTTTCAATAATCTGTTGTGGACTACCTACCATTAATGCATCACGATAATCGGTCGTTTGTGCAAAATGCTGTTTAGGATAGCCGCCTCCCTTTAAACTCAACATTCCACTATTAATATAAGGATAGTACTCACGTAAAGCATCTTGAGAGTTTTCGGTAGTGTAAAATAAGCTTGTAGTCGCAACTGGTAGTGTTTTCGGATCAAAACCACTTTGTTCCGCACTTTGTCGATATGCATCTACTGAAATTTTAAATGTACTTGCCGGCCCCCCTAGTGTAGTAAGCATCATCGGTACTCCTGCTCTTCCAGCTTTAATGGCACTTGCAGGTGGACCTCCTACTGCTCGCCAAATTGGCATTTGACCAGATTGTGGTTGTGGTAAAATACTTGCATTCTTCAGTGGTGTTCGAAATTGTCCTTGCCAAGTGATTTTTTCTTCTTTATTAAGTTTCAATAAAAGTTCCATTTTTTCCTCAAACAGCTCTTCGTAGTCATTTACGTCATATCCAAGTAAACTGTATGCACCAACACGTGATCCACGCCCTGCTACGATTTCTGCACGACCTTTCGAAATTAAATCAATTGTCGCCGCAAAATCCTCATACACTCTAACCGGATCAGAAGTACTTAATACTGTTGCTGAACTTGCGATTTTAATGTTTTTTGTTCCTTGTGCTATTGCTCCTAAAATAACAGTATGTGCTTGAGTCGTAAACATAATTTGATGACTTTCGCCAACTGCATATACGTCTAAACCAGCATCATCCGCTAAAAGACCAGCATCAATAATTTCTTTAACACGCTGTTCAGCACTAATTAAATCTCCTGATATAGGATCTCTCAAATGATCCCCGATTGTATATAAACCAAATTCAATGCCGTGATCTGGATTGATTCGATACTGTTTCATAGTAAACTCCCCTTTTTCTTAATCTAGTGGTACTAAATTTGCTTCAATTTCACTTCGTCTTTCTTCTAGGAAAGGTGGTAAATCCAGTTGTTTACCTAATTCTTCGACAGTGGAATCTACTGTAAACCCTGGGCCATCAGTCGCTATTTCAATTAAGATTCCGTTTCTTTCACGGAAGTATAGACTTTGGAAATAATAACGATCTATTACTCCCGATGATTGAAAGCCACGCTCCTTCACTTTATCCGCCCAATACTGTAACTCCTCTGCATTTTTTACTCGAATAGCTAAATGATGAATACTACCTCGACCTGGTTTTCCACTTGGTCCATCCATTTGCTTTAAAACAATTTCTCCATATGATTTACCTACAACAGACTGATAGATTGCTTCCTTATCGGTACGTGATACTTCAACATAACCAAAAATGTCTGTTAATGTTTGCGCCGTACTTTCTAAGTGACGAACGGTAAACTCTACAGCACCCATACCTAAAATGCGGTGTTTTGCTTCAATAATCGAACCATCCCATGATTCCCAGTAATCTGGTATTTCATCACCATCATTATTTAATAATACAAAGCGTAAACCTTCATGATCCTCAAAATGTAGTGCATCTCGTCCAGCATATTTAGTTAGCTCACCGTGCTTTACACCTTGCTGTTCAAAACGTCTTTTCCAATATTCAAGACTTTCAATACTAGCTACTAACAAACCAATCTGCGTAATTGCATTCGTTCCTCGTACCGTTCTCCCTGCCATTGGCATTTCGAAAAATGATAATTCTGTTCCAGGGCTTCCCGTTAAATCTCCATAAAACAGATGATACATAGAAGGATCGTCTTGATTGACTGTTTTCTTTACCATACGTAAACCTAATACATTTCGATAAAACTGACTATTCATTCGACCGTTTTTTGTAAGCATAGAAATATGATGATGACCAGGGATTGTATACATAAATTTTCCTCCTTTTAATAACTTGATTAGTCAAGTGATGGTATAAAAAAATTACTCTGGTGGTAATTCTTTTTTTACACTATTTTTCTGAACACGTGAAATAAGTTTATATAATGTTTTCTTTTCGCCTTCATTCAATACTTCATCAAAGAAAGATGATTGAAATGCCAATTGATGTGGCATTGTATTATTAATGATTTCATTTCCCTTATCTGTCAAACAAATGTATTTTGTTTTCCACTCCTGCTTACGTACGATAAACCCTTCTTTTTCTAAACGTACTAGCATGCGAGAAATTCCACCTTGTGTCACAATTATTTTCTCAGCTAACTCTGCTTGAGTGATAGGCTGGTACACTTGGATCTGTATCATTACATCAAATTGAGCAGCAGTTAAATTGAAACGCTTCAAATATTCATTTGACAGCTGGTTACTATGTGACGCAAAACGGGCTAAACGAAGCCATATTAATGAACTCAAAGTATTTCGATCCATCCTCATGCACCTCTCTTCTCTTAAGCTTATTATCACTTTACCACTCAAATGATAAAACATCAAGCATTTTATTTCGAATTCGAGATATTTTTTTTCAAAGAGTAGTTGATATTTAAATCGACTACCAAATATGAAATCCCCCTAAACAACAAGTTTAAGGGGATTTCATATGAATGGTTGTAATGTTAAACGAAAATTTCTTCCTTTAATTCCAAGAAACGCTGAATTTCATTTTGTAATTGAATTTGTTCATCCGTTGATAATTTAATCGAGTCTAAATCTTGAAATATTTCTTTAGCTATTTCGATTCTACCTAATGAAACAAAAACATCTATTTGGAGTACTTTTGCTTTGTATTGTAGTTCGGTAGAGATATTATCGCTTTGTTTATTAAAAGCATATTCTAACAAGTTTCTTGCTACTGGAAAATCTTCCTTAGAATAGGCAAGCCGATAAGCTAATTTATATGATTTTTCAAACTTTGAAGTAACTTGATCCGCTTCTTCCTGCATTAAAGTTGTGGAGTCACCCAATGCCTCTCCTATAATAAGTGTATTTCCACTTGGATCAGTTATATTGCATCTTCTGTCCTCTGTCGTTAAATTTAGCCTTGAAATCCGTGGAAGTCCTTTTGTAGGTATTTTTCCATAATGTTTCTTTATGTTTGCTTTCAACTGGTTGTATACCAATTCAATGTCAGGAACGACAATATAACAACCGCCCTGTTTTCCATGAGGATTGAACTTCTTATCACCAAAAAAACTTATTTCAGTAAAATCGCTTTTCACTGTAGCAAAACGATATGGACTTTTTTGATAGTACACAATTTCAAAACCTAATGCTGTATAAAATTCTAAGTGTTCATCGAATTCGTATAGGCAATCAAAAATAGGTATGGTTCGATTTCTATTCAATTCACTTAGATCTTGTTTGCTCATTTATTTCTCTCCTTTGATAAGTTTGATTAGAGAAAAGTATACCTATCTTCTAGAGAGATTTCCTATTATATTTTTTTGGTAAAATTATACATTTGGATTAATTAAATCAAAACTACGCATTCTTTTGCATAACTTTGTTGAACTTGAAGAAACGATCATATAAAGATCTCTTTTCAATCACATTTTCAGCAGTTGCCGAATCTTCTTCTTCTAGTTCAGACATACTTGTTGCAGCTACTTCTTTCGCAGAAAGCATGATTTCGAAACCTCGAATTTTCGCTTCTAGCTCAGCTATTTTGTCATTCTTACTTTCAATTTGCTTCTCTAACAATTCAATTGCGAATGCTTTACTTTCTTCAACCCGCTTCACTTGTGTCATTAAGTCTTCCAATAGCTTCACATGTTTTTTTTCTATAGATTCCACACTCGATTGAAGCGCTAATAAAGTTTCATTAGAGGCATCTTCTCTCTCTAACTTTCTGTCATCATCTTCATGCTTCATCATAATATTAGCAACTGATTTATTCATATCTTTTCCTACATCATTCTCAAGAATTGCTGTAATTTCAGCATGATTTTTTCCAGACTCATATAATAAACGGATTTTTTCTAAAACCGGTATCTCACTATCATAAATGAAATGAAGATTCCCTTTTCGCTTAGTTTGGATGTACTCATTATGATTCTTTACATATCTCCTAATCGTAGTACTTGGTATGTTTGTGATTTTTTCAATATCATTTACGGATAATAAATTATTCATATAAACACCCTTTCCCCATATCTATTAATTTATTAATTCCATTACTATTACATATTTTCCTTTGACAATCGTACACCAATAAACGACAAAAAGGCTGATGCTGTCGTCGAATATTGAAAGAGAGTGTCCCATAAGGTAATGGTGTTTTAGATTTTTACATATAACATAAAGGCATTCTTCTCATTTAAATGGAGATACATGACATTTCATCTTTTTCAAAAGTGCAAAGGTAGGCATTTTAAACATATTCAGCAAGCATAACAAATTTCTTGTATCCTATAACGAAGGGCTAAAAAGCGTAAAAGGCTGTCTTAAAAGTGATTTACATTCACTTTTAAGACAGCCTCACCTTTGACATTGCTTATATTTAGTCCGTAAAATTAAGCAGCCAATTTTTTAGTAATTCATTCAATACATTTGGTTGTTCTATTTGTAAGTTGTGACCGGCTGTATCAACAACTGCAAAACTTGCTCTTGTATAAAGATCTATCAAAGGTAAAGCATCTTTATATCCAACAACGGCATCCTGTCTTCCAACAACAATGAGGCTTGGCTTATCAAAAATAGTTTGGTCAACTGGAAAACTAAGCACATACTGTTGTTGTATAATTTCTAAAAAATCCCAATTAGAGATTTGAATCCCACTTAAAACCTCTTCATTACCTAGACCATCTTCTTGCCTTTTAGCATCCAATATTGAGATGCTTAAATCACAGTACTTATCTCCGCTTGGCTTATTTCCATCAGGATCAATCTTCATTATTGGATTGTTATCTGTATAAGTGTCTCCCTTATATGTCATTGTTAAGGGTTTTCCGTCATCATCATAAGTATATTCTTTTATGACTTTTAAACTACTATCTTGTTCATAAAGTACTTGATCTCCATTATTTGGTGGTTGCCGATATTTTTTCATTTAATCTTAAATACCCTTTCAGAAATAATTAATAAGGAATCTTCATTTGCTTCCACTACATATCCTATCGTTTAATAATTTTGATTTAAATAATACACTACTCCACCAACTAACACGAGTAATAATATCAAGAATGCACTTATTACTTTATTAATTTTTAATTCCCTCCAATAATAACTTTTAGTATGTTATTCTATTTATAATTTTTGAAATCCTTTTTGAGCTAACCTAATCGTCAGCTGCATAAAAAAAAGGAGCCCACACAGCTCCGGAAGTAAAGCTCCCAATTTTAATAAAATCTTGAACTAAGATGAAGGAATAACAACAGCGTTACAAGCACTTTCATAAAATTCTATTGGTCCAGCTCCCCCGATAATTACATACTCGTAACCTATTTCATTCATATCTTTTAAACAGTGATGAAGAAGCGCATAACCAATTCCTTTAGTCCTGTTTGATTTTGACACGCCCATAGGACCAAAATAACATTTTTTATTTTTATATACATCAAATGCAGCAAAGCCGATTATATTTTCTTTATTATCAAAAGCAATATATATTGATGGTTCATTTAATAAAAATGCTTCTCTTATGGTATGAGACCATTCCGCTGAAAAATTACTCTTAACAAAATACACAAGATTACTTTCATCGTTCTTATTGACTTTACGAACTGGTAGCAGATTTATTTTTGGAAATGTGTAGTTACCAAGGTGAGTAATCATATCTCGTGAAGTGGTTCCAAGGGTTAGAATTATTTGCTTTTCTTCTTCAGATAAAATATTCTCCATTACTGAGGTCTTTAGTAATGCTTTAAGCAGATGTCCTTCATTTAAATAAACTTGATTATATCTTTCCATATAATAGATTGCAGTTTTAAAGATTTGTATGATCTCTTCAGTAACAGCAATTTTAAACAAATCAAATTTAACAGTACAATGATTTTTAGATTTATCTTTATTTTTAATTAAATTTCTTAGAGAAGCTTTGTCCAATTTAGTCATCAAAGAAATTTCACCATATACACCAGTATTTTCATGAAAATATGCTATAAGTAGGTGCTCAGGCTGCAATACTTTATGATTCAATAGAAGAGCCTCATTCTCTGCGTTCCTCATTATCCTTAGCAATCTATTAGTGAATTTAACATTTTGATTAATCAGATAAACCACTCCTTTTTTTAAAACATTCTACCACATTGAATAATATGTTAGCTTTTAACTAAATTGCTTCGTTAACTGCATAACTAAAAGGAGCTGTGAACAGCTCCTTTAATTGAAGTAATGCTTAAGTACATTCATACACAGATATAGCTGATTTGCTTTTAACCAATTATTCTTCTATATCTGATTTTTTTTCATTTTCAGATAGTGATGTTTTACTATTTTCCTTTAATTCAAAGTACTTATCCATTACTTTTCGTCCGATATCTAAATTCATAGAATGCCCACTTTCACCTTGATATGCCCAAGGAACAACAACGGCCATCGCCACTTCAGGATTGTTAGCAGGTGCATAACTTACCATTGATAGATTCATTGTTGCTAGGGGCTCGTCGTAATTTTTATGAAGAGGGCCATCATAAAAAGCCTCTGCTATACCAGTTTTGCCTGCAGGATCATATTCCGCATTAACAAATCTCGGATAACCTGTCCCACCCTGCTCCTGCATTACTTTTTTAAAACCTTTTTGAACTCGTTCAATCCACTTTGGTTCCATATCTACTGTATTTAGTACAACAGGCGATACTTCTTCAAGGATCGGACCTAAAGTTGAATCGTCCTTCGCTGATTCTCGTATTTCTTTTAAAACATGAGGTTGTACCCTTTTTCCTCCGTTTGCAATCGTTGATACATATTGTACTAATTGTAACGGCGTATACGTATCATATTGACCAATTGAAAAATCTAGTAGATAACCGGGATTTGTTTCTTTTCCTTTAAGTCCTTCTATTTCGCCTGATAAATCAACACCTGTTGGCACACCTAAGCCAAATTGGTGAAAATACTTACGCATTGTATCAAACGCTTCACTATTTATTTGTAATGATTGATTATCACGATACTCGCCTTCTCCGATGTTAATAGCCGTTTGAAACATATACACATTGGATGACTGCTTTAATGCAGTCAAATCATTGATATACCCCATATTTTTCCATGAGCGCTTTAATGGTGTTCCTTTAATTTTTAACGGAGCATCAAGTATTATCTGCCCTGGGTTAATCGCACCAGTTTCATACCCTGTTAAGATTGTTGCTCCTGTTACAACCGAGCCCATCGTATAAGATGTTGTCATATTTCCCGATGCTAAATCATTAAATGTAATCTTACCGGTCTTTTCATCTCTCACGTACTGTTTACCAGCCATTGTTAAGATTTCTCCTGTATTCGGATCCATTAGCACTACAAATGCTCGATCTAAAAGATCAGTGCTTCCATAGCTTTTTTTCTGAAGTAATTCTTCTTCAATAATTTTATCAACGGCGGTTTGAAGTTCCATATCAATAGTCAATATTAAATCATTTTCTCGCTTATCTTCTGAAAATAGATCTGATTCAAACATACTATTTAATGTTGCTGTATTAGTTATAATTCTTTTACCTGTAGTATCATAAATATCCCCGTACGAAATCGTAGTATTAGCCGCAACTTTTTCGTCTGTTTCAGTTTTTTTAAGATGAGTTTCTTCATCATTCGAGGTTTTAAAAACTCCAAAATATACGCTTACCCCCAAAACCAATAACAGGAACATAAATAATGGGATATAAATCTTTTTCTTTTCTTTATGTTTGTTCATTTCTATCCCCCTTTTCCTTTAAAACATTAACACTATTAACCATATTATAGTAACTTTACTAATTTTTCTAGATTAAATTACTCTTTGGTATTCCCGACAAAAAAATTACTTAAGCAAAGAAACATCAATTTATTTTTTTGCGAAATGTAATAATCCACCTTATAATGCCAATAAGCAGAATGATAACTCCATTAGCTAATGTTATAAGTCCTAAAAATGCTCCATCATAGCCTGCACCTTCTCCTGTTCCTCCCGAACTCCAACCATATTAAGAATTAATGCACCACTTAAAAAACCAATCACTGGAGTAAGTATCATCATAATCATGCCCGATACCAACAGATTTAACTGTTCTTTACCAATGGAATTTAAAAAAGATGGCCCCTGTTCAATACAGAGATCATCTTCTACAATCTGCATAGGCTTTTTTAAAAATATCGTTTACAAAGGGTACATTTTAATATTGAATAGATTCTTTTATAATTCAAGGAGAATTTTACACTTAAACTTATAGAGAATGCACCAAGTTTCATGTTGCTGGAAATCCTGCTAGAACGCCAAGTGTAAATTTGTCGATGTTTTGAGTACGTTGTTCTCCTTGAATTGTTAGCCAAATAAGCATAGGATACCGATTAAAGGTAAAGCAACTACAATGCCTTCATATTGGAGAAATAGGAGATCTTAGACGTTTTGAGAATCATAAACAATTAAATGCATACGCAGGTATTAACTATATAGTTCAATAAAATATTACTATTTAACTTTTAACCCTAACAATTTTGAAAATCCAATTGCTTGGTCTGAAGAAACTTCGCAACCGTTCAAACTTTCCAAAGACACATTAAGTTGTTCAAAGATACAGGTACTTATATCAATCCCTTTAAGAATGGTTTGTGTAAAATTAACATCATTAATATTACATCGATTAAAATAAACCTTGCTAAGTTTACAATTGTTAAAGTTAGCACTGGTTAAAGGAGAATTATCAAAACTTACTTGTTTTAAACGTGCATCTGCAAAGTTACTTAAATTCACATCACAATTTTCAAAAGAAACGTTCCCAAGATTAGCTTCTGAAAGATCTAAGCCCAATAGTTTACAATCTTTAAAGGCGACTCTATGTACAATGCCTTCACACAATCGAGCATTAGATAGATTACAGTTTTCAAAAATCACATCAGTCATATCAATATTTCTAAAAGTAGCATTGATAAATGTTACATTTTTAAAAATGACTTTGGAAAAGATTACTTTCTCCATTACTTCGTTATCAACTCGTGCACCAAGTACCATACAGTTCACTAACTGAGGATCTTCTTCATAATAAATATCTTGAAAATTAACCTTTTCTAACTCTGATGCGATTTTGGGAAGTTCAATTTTTATTTTTTTGTCATAATGTACCTCTAATATTTTTTATGTAAATTTATTCATACTATCTAATTGTAACTCTACATAAAAATTAATAACTTTATAAGACTTTATTTCTTTTTCGAATTGTGTGCAAAACCTTAATTTTGATATTTCCGCTCCAATTAAACTGCTTCTTTAATCCAGTAAAAAAAGAGCCGACTATTGTCAACGCTGAGTCAAGCTATTGCAACCGATAGTTGAAGTGTTAATTCACAAACTATTAACTGGCTTGAAGCTATCCAATTTTAATTAGAATATAGTTTTAATAGTTCTTGTATTGCTAATTTATTTGAATTGTTCACCTCAACAAAATAGGGTAATTGCCATTTTTGTGTTTCGATAGCTTGTTTGCTAGTCGGAGTGTCCCAACTAGGGTAAACTCTAATTGCCATTTTTCCTTTTGTAGTGGCTGTTTTAAGAATATTTTGTTTCACAAGAACTTCTTTTGGAAAAACGAATTGCCCGAAATTGTTATTACCAGAAAAGGTATTAATAACTAATAGATCAGTAGTGTTTTCATATGAAAATGCTTGGTTTTTATTATCTCCATCTTTTTCCCAAAAAGCAACAAACTGTCCGATCTTGGTAGGTGTTATTTTTGCGACTCTAAATCTAACCGATTTTGAATTTAGCTGAAATATCCCAGCCCCATAATCAGAATTTTGAGCTTCTTCTCGGATAGCTTTTATAGTTAAGTGATTTGGTTCATAGAAAATTTCATTTACATATGTTAACGCTTTATAAAATTCATTCATTGTTTTGTACTCCTTATTCTCTATACTACGAAATCCATTGCCTTCTTGAATAGAATAGGCTAATCATAATATGTCGTCAAAATTTTCTTATTTTGGAGCAAAATGACGACCAAGACAAGATATTTTTGAAGAAAGTATGTTTAAGGATACTATCCATAAACATACTTTCTTTAGTCCATACAAGCTTCAACTAATCTGTACCGTTAACAGCATAAGAAAAAAAAGAAGCCATTTTTAGCTTCTTTTATGCAAAAACATTTCCTATAAACCTAATTTCACCATCAACTCCCTCTATAATTGAATATTATTCGTGATGTGAGGCTATTGTCTAACATCTTACATATTTGCGTTTGAAACCAAGCCTCCCTCTATCTACTTCCTTTTGAATGCTTTCATAAGCGTTTAGGAAACTACTTTTTTTCTTGTCCCGTTTGACTTCTACTAGACCTACTGCCTTGGCAGTTTCGACTGCCCTTTCATGGAGCGGCAAATATGAAATACCCACAGTGTATAGAAAATTATTCATAGCAGATTTCGTTCGTTCTGGAGAATCGTGAATCGTATTTTTCACAATTTCAATCATATTGACAACCTTGCTTTCGGAAAATTCAACGTCTAAGCGATTCCCTAAAAGCCAACAGTAGCAACTCCAGCCGGCTGACATTCTCAGCTCTTCACCGCTTGCAATCCATTTATCAGCAACTTCTTGTGCAATATCTGCTTCCGCTAAAGTTACAGCTACCACATAATCGGACAGCATATAAAAGTATGCCGAATCCATCCAACGATCAAAATCCAACTCAGTCATTGCTTTTGGATCTGCAATAATGCCTGCAAAGTACATTGCATCGTAGTTCCCTGTAGCATAAAGCTCTTCAGCTAAAGGTTGATTTATTTTTATTTTCTTGGCTATTGGCTTCATTGCACCTGTAGCCACGCCAAAAAGAGGCTCATGCGCACCATTGGATATGTATATTTTTTTAGTTCGTTCCTTGCTAAGGGCTTCAAGCTCCTGCATAACCATTTCTAAATTCATCGTTTAGCACTTCCTTCTTTTTGGAGTTTTCCCGCTAATATTTTACCCATCAAATACATCATCATTATCCTATAACAAACTACTATTTGTCAGCAAAACTAACGTCTCAGCGAATGAGTGTTATGCAGGAATCCACTTAATGCTCAAGGTATTACTCCATTAAATAGCTGGCTTACCAATTTAAATTCAGTTCATTTATTATAGGAATGCTGCACCTTTAGCTAAATAAAAAAAAGAGCTGTAATCACAACTCCTAAATGTATAAATCGTTTATCAACGGATGAATGGTGCCATAAATAAATCTCTTGTTTCAATTAATGTATATTACTATCCTTTCGGTTCAATCCAATCTCCAGGTTTAAACTCTTCAATTGGTGGCACTCCAAGACTAACACCTATTTTTGTCTGGTTCGCTTGTTCCACAATTTCCTCATATTGCTTATGATACTCTTTCTTTTGTTCCTGAGTTAAGTTAGATTTAAATGCAGTAATTAACAGTCGGTATTTACAAGGCTTCTGAGTTTTAATTTTTTTTGTACCATTTAATCACAAATACAATTATAACTACAATGAAAGTAATAATGATTGAGTATCTTAACAGCATTAAAAAATATTCTGGATAGGAATAAGCCTCACTTGAGTACATACCATCCGTATCTTTTGTAACTCTCACTCTATCTATCGAGACTAACAATAATGAAAAAGAAACAATAAATGTATAAATAGCCGTTTTCACTAAGATTTTCTCCATTTTTTTATCCCCTTAACATCTTTGTATTATTTTACCATAAAAGACAAAAACTTCACCAAACTAACCCACACCTTCTCTTCAATAAGAAGAACACGAATTTTTTTTATTACGGTTTATCGTTTTTATAAACGGTATGACTTTTTATAAACAGTAAAACTTTGATTCCAATCGACACATCTACCAACCTGGATTAAAACAGTATCTAACAAATTCATTAAGGGTAATAGCTTCTCATTTGGCCTTAAATTATTAAGAGCTTCAACAAATAATGTATTTTTGGTGTACTTTTTGCATCGTGATCTAAGATTAAGCATTTGTATTTTAAATCCATTAAAGATATTCAGCACTGGTAGTTGAACTATAGAAATATTATATACCTTTAAGAAAAGCTAACAGTAGATATAAAAAATTTTCTTATTAAACCATCCTTCTCCGATTACGGCATAAGAAAAAGGCTGTCAACATGACAACCTTTTTCCATATTTAGGTTATTTACTTTGCCAATAACCTCGTTTCAATCCATATTATACCATGCTTATCTTTGAATCATTTAGCTACCAAAATTTTTTTCCCTTAAATCAGTAGCTTCAGTTATAATCCCAATAATATTTTTTATTGCAGTTAAGAATCTTGAATTATATGATCCTGTATCAATATTAATATAATTAAAAAACATCCATGCATATCTCCTATAACAAAATAATTCATTCAAACACCTCAAACTAGCGGTCAGAAGTTGTTTTTGTCCCTTGATGAAAACACATTTTCCATCTTCCATCAATAAATTTCCATATTGAACTACGCAATGAATGTTGTTGATTTATCTCGTTATAGATTCGGTAGGTTGATAAAACTATTTCTTCGGACAACGGATGAATTTCGAAATCACTCAATTTCATTTGTACTATACTAAGACTCACTTCATCAATACTCTCATCTTTGTACAATACCTTACCTGAGCTTCCGAATTCAAAAAAATCGTCTGCTAGTATATTAGCAAGCTCATCTTTTGATGTCCTAATTTCTGGTTTTAATAATTTTTCTTCCAGGTGCAATAACTGTTGTTTTAATGAAGATTTATTTCCCATTTCACACTCACCCTTTTTCCATTCAGCTAACTATATATTTGTTTTTATGCGATTAATTTGATTGATCAAGACTTATCTTTTCTTTGAGTACACGCATAAATCGATCAGATTCATCCACTCGTATAGCGACCTGATTGTATTCCTTTTTCATCCCCATAATAAGAGACGCTTCAACAGGGCGCTTTAGCTTCAAAATCACATGTGGAGATACAGGTTCAAAGTCACGGGCAACAAAATCAATTGTTTTTTCAGAAAGATTCTTCTCTAAATCTGTGGGGTCTTCAACAATTTCTTCAATGACCTCATATTTAATTTCCATCCGCCTCATTAAGCCTAGCGAAATATACATACGGTCTTCAGACATTTGTAATGGATTTAAACGCAATGCTTGAATATCACCTAAAATGAAAATAACAGAATATATATTGATTACTAATAAAACAATTGATAAAATTACTGACTGATCGTGGAGCCACCAATGTAGGCCAATAGATTCTAACACTATGGCATGAATAAGCATAATTTGAAAAGCAATTAAGTTCGAGTTTCGATGCAGTGTAAACGTGTGATGATTTAATTTCGGCTGTTTTTTCCAACTCGCCAACGCGTAATAGAACATAAGCATTTCCGAACAGATGACTCTAATAATAGGAATATTCTTCGTCGTACGATCCGCCGCATTTGAAAATGAAAAAACAACGGGTAACGAACTTCTTTTAACCGTTCTTATAATGTTTGGTAAGTGCTTAAATAATGTAACCAGAACTAATACTTCTAGTAATACAATGCCCCCTTCTACGGCAAATCCTACCCATGTCACCGCTTTATAAGGAGCTAAATATTCCATTGGAATGATAAAGCGAACTAGAATAAGGCCAGTAGCCATTAAAACGATGGCTCTTTTCCAAGTCCATTTTCGCTTCCAAGTCATATACAAAATTGGCGACAGAAACGCCAAATCGAAAATCGAAGCTAATACGATGGCATTCGGTTTATCAGGCAACGTGCTGTTTCCAATTTCTGTATTATATAAACTGAAATTAGATATTAATACTGCTAATAAGAAAATGAACCAACCATGATGAAGATAACCTTTTTTTAAGACCATTCTTTATCTCCCCCCTCGTATAATTTTATTATATATATGTATTTTATTTCCTTTTTTGTTTTTTTATATCCTTCTTAAATCATTCAGCACTACTATATTCGAGATAAACAGCTTAACATTTTGTGGAAAGCTGTTTGTGCTGATTGTTCATGATAATTAGATGAGTAGGGGTTCATAAATCCATGTAGTCCCTCCAACTTGACGCATTCAATAGTTTGTTTCCTCAACTTCGATAATAATAGATCGACTTGAAATGATGGCTCGACTTGTGGAAAGAAAAGTAATACCTGGCATTGTGGAGATATATGTAAATAATCCCTTATACGTGAACCATAGAATCCCACTATACCAGCTACTCCTTCAGCCTCACTACATAACCAAGCTATTGCTGCTCCAATACTAAAACCGATTATCCAAACTTCTTTATATTGAACCTTCATGTCAGCTACTATTTCTTTCACTTGAAATGAAGCTTTCTTAAATCCTATGTTTTTCATAAAATGGTTATAAGCTTTTTCCCCTTCTTCGTTCGTAAAAGAATCTTCACTTCCCAATAGATTTGGACAAAGAACATCATATCCTTGCTCTGATAATGTCTTACAAACATCTCTCATATGTGCATTTAAACCATAGATTTCATGAATAACAATTACGAGTGATTCAGATTGATTTTGTATATGTATCAAATCGCACCTCCAAAATTTTCAGCCCATTAATCTAGTACTTTTATTAGCAACATACTATAAACAGGAACGATAGTAAACCCACTGAAAAGTTCATTTCCACTGGGTTTCTATTACTCTATTTAGAAAGAATTTGTTTCAATTGTTGATTAGAGAAATCTATGAAGTAGTCTAAAGATGTAGGATTAGTCATGGCGTCTTTATTAGCTGCTTTTTCCATTGGTACTCCCATTATAATTTTACGAACAGGCACCTCCATTTTCTTTCCAGTTAATGTGTATGGGACCTGTGAGATTTGGAAAATCCCATCTGGAACATGACGTGGTGAACAATGAGTACGTATTTTTTCTTTTATTATTTTTTTTAAGGACTCATCTAACATAGCCCCTTGCTTTAACACGACAAATAACGGCATGAAAGAGCTACTTCCTTCTATATCTAAGTTCACAATTATACTATCTTGTATTAGTTCAAGTGACTCAACTGCCGAATAAATTTCACTTGTTCCCATTCGCACTCCGTTGCGATTGAGTGTAGAATCAGAACGACCATAAATAATGCACGTTCCTCTTGATGTGATTTTCAAGTAATCGCCATGTCGCCAAATACCTGGAAATGACTCAAAATAACTTTCATTCAGCCGTTCATTGTTACGATCGTTCCAAAAGTAGATTGGCATCGAAGGCATTGGCTGAAGCACGACTAATTCACCAACCTCATCTCTAATTGAGTCGCCATTGTCTGTATAGGATTGAACATCTACCCCAAGTGCTCTTACTTGCATCTCTCCGGCATAAACTGCTTCAATCGGTATACCCGTTACAAAGCCTGAACAAATATCAGTTCCGCCACTTTGTGATGTAAGCCATAAATCTTGTTTCACATGATTATAAATCCACTCAAATATTTCAGGCCCTGAAGGTGCTCCACTTAGCATCACACTTTGCAAGTACGAAAGATTATATTTTTCCTTTGGTGAAAGCCCTACTTTTTTCATTAAGTTTACATACATTGGGCTTGCACCAAACATAGTCGTTTTTGTTTTCTCAGCAATTTCCCATAATGTTCCCAAATGAGGATAACCTGGATTACCATCATACAGTACAATTGAAGAACCTGTAAGCAATGCATATGTCAAAATGTTAAACATCACCCAACCTGTTGATGTATAAAAGAAAATGCAGCTTTCAGGTCCAAGATTAGCATGAAGGGATAATATTTTATAACCTTCTAACAGCATTCCACCATGGCTATGAACGATAGCTTTCGGAATCCCAGTTGTTCCGGATGAATACATAATGGTTAATGGATGATCAAAAGGAACTTCTTCAAATTGAAATTGAGAAAATGGTACTTCAGGTTGATTTAACAATTCACTCCAGCTTAATGCATTCATTATTGGCTGGTTATCATCTCTATAAAGATGAGATACGTAGACAACTTCTTGTAGACTAGGAAGCTTTTGTACAATCTTGCGAGCTTCTTCTCTACGGTCAAATGATTGTCCACCATATTTATAACCATCAACAGCAAATAACACTTTCGGCTCAATTTGTTGTAGACGATCTAGTACACTTTCATTACCGAAATCAGGAGAGCAACTCGACCAAACAGCTCCAATACTCATTGATGCAAGCATTGCAACAACCGTTTCTGGTATATTCGGTAAATAAGCTGCTACTCGATCACCGGGTTTAACTCCCAACTTTCTTAATTCGTTAGCTATAATTAGTACTTGTTTTTTTAGTTCATCCCATGTCATACTATCTAGACCGCGAATTTCTGATTGATGATGTATCGCTATTTTGCCATCTTCGGCCTGTCGTAGAATATGCTGTGCAAAATTTACACGTGCACCAGGAAACCACTTTGCTCCCGGCATCGTTTTGTTTTCTAAAACAGTGTGATAAGGAGTTGATGAAGAAATATCGAAATACTCCCAAATCGACTCCCAGAACAATTCAAGTTCATCTATAGACCAACTATAAAGTGAATTGTAATCTTTAAACTGCAACCCTTTTTTAATTCGAAGCCATTCCATATATTTCGTTACATAAGCTTCTTCTTTGAAAGAAGTACTTGGTTTCCATAACAACGCACCTTCAGCCACCATAATTTGTCCCCCTCTATTCGTATGAACTTTTGAGTTGAATCTTTTCTTTGTAAGCGCTTTATATGTAAATATACGACAAAAATATGTAATCCCCTGCAATAAACACAAGCATTCAATGAAAGTTCTGAAATTTCGATACGACAAAAAACGAGCATTTTAAGCTCGTTTTTCAATCGGCAGTCTAAAAGTAAATGTACTGCCTTCTCCTAGCTCACTATCAACAGTAATTGTTCCGCCATGTTGTTCAACAATCCATTTAACCATCGACAATCCTAACCCTGTGTTACCTCTGCTTGAAGATGTTCGTGCTGCATCAACTCGATAAAAGCGGTCCCATATTTTAGGGATATGTTGCTCACTAATGCCTATGCCATTATCGGAGACTTTACCTACTATGTCGTTTCCATCACGGTACAGTTGCATATTCACATTGCCGTCTTCTTTGCCATAAGCAATCGCATTTGTTAGTAAATTCATTAATAAACGTGTCATCAAGGTTTGATCAGCTCTAATAAAAAGGTCCGCCTCTATGTTCGTTTTTATGTTTATTGAAGCTTCTTGTGCCGTTAATGAAAGTTCTTCTACAACGATTTCCGTTAGTTCACTCATATTGATTCGCTCAAATAGGAACGTATTGTGCTTTCCTTGGTCAGCTCGTGCTAATAATAAGAGCTGAGAGATTAGTGTGGACATTTTACGCGATTGTTTTAAGATGACTTCTAATGATTCTTCCATTTCTTTCGGATTATTGCTCTGAGACAATGCATACTCACATTGCGAAATAATAACAGAAGTTGGTGTTCTTAATTCATGAGAAGCATCTGATGTAAATTGTTTTTCGCTTTCGAAAGATGTTTCCAACCGTTCAAACATTTGGTCGAAGGTTTGTGCTAAATGATAAATTTCGTCTTTCGATGAACCTTGTAAGTTAATTCTCTTCGAAAGGTCTTTACCATCACCGATTTCGCTGGCTGAATCAATCATTTGTTCCACAGGACGGAACGCTCTACGCGTAATAAAATATCCTCCAACTGCTGCAATGAGAATAAGGAATGGAAATGAGATGAGTGTTACCAAAATAATCGCCTTCATGGCTGATGATAATTGATTCATCGTCATTATTCCACGAACCCAGACTTGTTCATCCCCACCTATATTATAAAGAAAGTCATATACCATCCACTCTTTATTATCATCTTTTATGGTTTGTATTTCATCAGATTTAAGCGATGCATTTTTATTAAAGTCAGCTGGATTATTTCCTGCCAGCAGCTCACCTTGTTTATTATAAATGAGTATATTTGCCCCATCTTCAAAGGTTTCAAAATCATCACTAATCTCTAGCTTTCCATGCCTATATTCGATATCTTCAAAACTTTCTTTTACAGTGTTCTCCAATTGATCTTGCATATTGAAAAGCAAAATTTTATCTGAAGAAGTTAATATAAAGGCTAACACGAGTGCCATAATCATTACAACTAGCCCTGTATACCACAGGGTCACTCTCATTTTTATTGACAGTCTTTTCATGATTCTACTCGCAATACATAACCAGCGCCTCGCACCGTGTGAATTAACTTCGTATCGAACTGGCTATCAATTTTTTTACGCAGGTAGCGAATATATACATCAATAATATTCGATCCACCTTCATAGTCATAATTCCATACATGCTGTTCAATTTTATCTCGTGTTAACACAACTTCTTTATTACGAATCATGTACTCTAAAATAGCAAATTCTTTACTAGACAGATCAATAACTTCATTTCCTCTTGTCACTTTATGCATATTGCAATCCACTACTAAATCATCCATTTCAAACACATTCGATGTATTCCCTGTTTGTCTTCGCATTAACACCCGAATTCTCGCTAACAGTTCATCAAAAGCAAACGGCTTTACTAAATAATCGTCTGCACCTAAGTCAAGTCCTTTCACTCGATCCTCTATCGCATCTTTAGCTGTAAGAAGCAAGACAGGCGTTTTATTATTATCCGCGCGTAAGCTTTGTAATACTTGTAAACCATCTATACCAGGAATCATTATATCAAGCACTATTAAGTCGTAAGTAGCCATGCTTATATAATCCAACGCATCTTCTCCATTTCCACATGCATCGACACTATAATATTCTGCATTTAATCGTTTTACTAATATATTTTGCAAGTCTTGTTCATCTTCGACAATAAGAATTCGCATAACTGTTCTCCTTTGCTTCTTATTTATATGTATTACTATAATTCCACAACATTAAAGAAAGATTAGAAGCTATCTAATTATATCATTTTATTTTTTTGAACATTAATCTTCCTTTAATGTTCGTTCAGTAATATAAAGACAAGATTAAGATACACAGTCAATAAGGAGGAAAACACGATGAAAAAATGGATGATAATCGGTGCAATGTCTTGTTTATTCTTAACAGCTTGTTCTACTGAAGCTGATAACGATACAGAAGTACAACAACTGCAAGAAGAAAATGATAAGTTGCAAAAAGAAGTCGCTCAATTACAACAAGAACCAAGCAAAGCACAGCCTGCTACGAAGGATACTAAGCCAACACAAGATTTATCAAAGGACGTTGCTGCTATAGTAGAAAAAGCAAACAATACGAAACCAGTTGGTGCAAAAGATGATCATTTAAATACGTATTTAGCAGTCAAAAAAGAAATTGACCAACTGGATGAAAAAATGGATATATCTGATGATCAGCTAGAAGCAGATTATCACGCCGGAACTATAACAGCCGAACAATATCAAGCACAAGAAAGAGAACAAGATGTACTTGATGATCAACTAGAGCAGGCAGAAAATGCGTTAGAAGCAAGATTTGGAATAGATGATTAATCATTAGGGAGTGGATGAAAATGTTAAAACACAAAAAGAAAATAATAATAAGTGTAATTGGTATTTTAATAATCGGAATCGCTATTGTTGGTGGATATTATGGTTTGGGATACAACTATGCTAAGAAGAATGAAAACTACACTGAGAAACAAGTTCGTGAAATTGCTTTAGCTCAAACAAATGGAGAAATTATCAACGTTAAAAAAGACTTCGAAATAGAAGATGACAACTTATCACAATCTGAATTTGAATATGAAGTAGAAATCAAGACACCTGAGAATCTATTAAATGTTTTAAAAGTTAGTGCAAGAACAGGCATAATAGAAATCGATAACGAGGACTAAAAATCATTGACAAATAAATATTTTTATGTTATGATTAAATTTTAGACTATTTACATGTAAAACATCACATATTATAATGAACTCCTAACAAAAATTGTTAGGAGTTTTTCTGCGTTTTTAAACTACTATTCTACAAAGGTGGCGTTTGTTATGGAAAATAAGAAAGAAAGTTTAACTGCATTAGTTAGTAGCTTTGCTAGAGGATATCACGCAACACATAGCACAAATCCTGTATTTAACGATACTCTCGCCTATTCTTTAATTAAGGACGATGAACAGAAATTAATCGCAATAAATTGGGCAAATGCTTACGAATTCTTCCATCCAAATCCAGACACTCAACTAACAAAGACCGAAAAATTAAGTTGGGTTATGAATACACAATGCATTCCTCAATTAGTAAGTAGAGCAAGATATGCTGAAGATCAGCTTTCAGCCGCTATTCAGCGAGGTATTAAGCAATACGTTATTCTAGGTGCAGGTTTAGATACGTTTGCATATAGACAAAGTGACTTACCTAAAGACTTTACAATTTATGAAGTGGATCATCCTACTACTCAAATTTTTAAACAAAGACGCCTTAAAGAAATGGGTATATCAATACCAGAAAATACGAAATTTATTCCTGTAGATTTCAATACTCATTTGCTTCAACAAGAGCTCTTAAAAAATGGATTCAATAATCATGAATACAGTTATTTCAGCATTCTAGGTGTTGTAATGTATTTAAATAAAGCGGATTTTTTTAGAATGCTATCAGCCATTTCAGTAATTGCCCCAAATGGTAGCTCTGTTGTATTTGATTACTTAGATGATAATGCTCTACTAGACAAGTATGCTTCTGACAAAATGATAAAAATGAGACAAATAACTGCAGCAACAGGAGAGCAAATCGTAACAAGCTTCGACCCTTTAACATTAGATCTCGAACTTCAAGATTATCACATGTTACTATTTGAAAATTTATCACCAGAACAAATAAATGAGATGTATTTTACCAATCGCGATGATGATATTCAAGCATTTGAACACTTCCATTTCGCTCATTTGACAGTGAATAAATAAAAATACAAAAGCGAGTAAGTGGATAAATACTTACTCGCTTTTGTACTGCTTACTCATTTTTTTCTTCAATTTTTTAGCTAAATCACGTAATTGATCAAAGATACCCACGTTCTCCGAATGGCTGAAGTTCTTCAATCCATTTCTCTTCAAGTTTTTCCAATTCTTTTTTCTCATCAAAAAAGCCTGTTTCTTTCTTTTTTAATACTTCTAGAATTTTAAATTCAAAAGCATCAGCGCCAAATTGAAATGCATCCTCTTGAAGCTGCCTATTTGTATGTCCACCATTCTTTAGCATGAACTTAATTCCATTTAACGTTTTCAAATTTCTTGTACTTCCGATAAATAGCTTTTGATTCTTCGTATTTGTAATTTGATAAACTCCCGCTTCAATAGGTGTTTCCTTATAAAGTTGTTTCAGTTCTTTTTTTCGTTCCATTTCAATTCTCCTTTATTTATTTTTTCAACCAATACTCACTACCATCAGGCTTACGATCAATAAATCCATATCCAATTAAATATCTTCTTAACGTGACATAATCATCATGTGCCGCTTGGAGTATTGCATTTATTTCTTTCTCACTATAAATTCGATTACTTTCAATACGTTTCACGATTTCTTGCAACACGATCAACCTCTGTTTTTCTTTCGAAGGAAATCTTACCAAGCTCCCTTCCGTTCCTTCCGGGAAGAACTTCGCTATAACCTTCTCCTGCTCCACTTGTGTAATATTGTATCGATCATCAACCATTTTTGCTGTTTTAGGTGGTGGAACAAAAGTTGGTGCGTGCTGATCTTTTTCTTTTAACAACTCCATCATCGTTAAGAATGTCTTTGCTTGGCGCTCTTTCTCTTTCAAAACGAATCGATGATTACGTATGGTTGAAGCACTACCAATGCCTAATTCTTTTTGGACTTCTGAATCACTTTTCCCTTGATAAAACAATTGCAGAAGATTATTCTGGTGATCCGTTAACCCTGTCAATTTCTTGTCTAGACCTATTAAATATTCAAATACCGAACCATGCGTCTCCTTAATATGAATTCGCATGTATCTTTCCGCATCGTATAGCACATTTTCATGTGGATAAATAACACCTTTCTCTAACTTCTCTCCACACAACAAACAAGTATACATATCTTTCTCACGAGTAAACCCTAGTTTCAATTCTTCAATCGAAGCATTCCAAAAAAGTTCCGATGTCACCATTCATAAACACAACCTTAAAAAGTTTATTATATACTAAACATAATATTAAATTGTTTGCAAAAAGTCAACATACACAGTATACAAACAAAAATAAATAGGCCGCCATATTTTGACGACCTTACATTATTATTTCGATTCAATTTCCTGTTCATCTAAAATGCTTACAAAATCTATTTGTTCTACTCGAATCAAACAGATTATTAGAATTTTTCAGGAAAACCACTTTTCACTATAGTTAATAGATTAACTTCGCAACCGTCATCACTATAAGTCGTATATAATATAAGTTAAGCATTTAAAACGGTATGTGGTAATAGGAATAACCCTAACTTTAGCAAGCTTTTACATCTGTTCTTTTATGCTCAACCATTACAACTTGGAGGCGAATTATTTAATTGGGTGATACTATTTTTCAAATTATTGTTTTTTCACTGTTGCTATTAGGAGGTATTTCTTTTATTTTATTCCTTAGACGAATGCTATTTAATTTAACAACATCAAAACAAAAATCGATTGAAATTGAAAAGAAATTAGATCGAATTATTGAATTATTAGAAAAAAATGAAGCTAAATAAACTTTAACATATTACTAAAAACCATGTTAAAATATTTTTCCGAGATAACATCTGATGAATATGGAGCAACCTATAAGAAACACACTTCTAAGTTAGAATATTCTATCATTTTAAATAATTGGAATCCGATCGTATTCTTTGTTTAGTAAAGCTTCATGTAGTAATATACACAACAATTTTAATCCTTCTTCCAAATGTTTTTCACTCATATATGAAAAACAAATGCGCATATAATTGTACTCTGGTTCACCCGGATAACAAGCCGAACTAGGTAAGAAGGATAATCCTTTTCTTTGAGCCTCTATTAAAAATTTGTCAGTATGAAACCAATACGGACATCCGATCCATAAATTCAAGCCACCAGAAGGTTTAGCCCATGTTATCTCCTTAGGAGCATATTCCCTTAAGATTTCATCCACCATATCACATCGAATAGCCAACGCAATTCGTAATTTTTCCGTATGTTGCTTTATTCTTTCAGACGTTAATAGCGGCAGAAGGATTTTTTGCGTAATTAAAGGACTACCCAAATCTGCTATACTTTTGGAAGCCACTAAACGATTGAACAGTGTTCGATTAGCCACTAAAGCCGCAATTCGACACCCAGGCATAAACGTTTTGCTAAATCCTTTCACATACACCACATGCCCCCCGTTATCATTACTTTTAATAGGAGCTGGCGGTTCCTTTCCAAAATACATATCACTCCATGAGTCATCTTCAATAATTATGATATTATATTCTTCAGCTAAGGATACTAACTTTTCTCTCCGATTTTGGCTTAGTACTGTACCTGTAGGATTTTGAAAGGTTGGATTTGTATAAATCACCTTTGGACGCTTCTGTAAACAAATACTTTCTAAATAATCCACTTGCATTCCATTCTCATCAAGAGGAACAGCTAGTACAGTCGCACCTCTACCGCGAAATACATCAATCGCTGCACTATACGTGGGAGCTTCTGTAATGACTACATCCCCAGGACCGACAAAAGTACGGGCGACTAAATCAATTGCTTGTTGAGCTCCATTCGTAATCAATATTTCTTCAAAGTTACTATGAATCCCTACTTTCTTCAAATATCTAGCCATTTCCTTACGCAGTAACACATCGCCTTGCACAGCATTCCCATAAGTTGATAGAATAGATGGCTGCTCTCGTATTACTTTATTCACTTCCTTCTCAATATATAGATTTGGAAATAAAGTCGGTTCAATTTTAGAAGATGCAAACTGATATTGTGCTTTTTCATATTGAGATTGTAAGTATGATGACCTCGGCAAATAATCATCTATGGTCAATTGCCAAGCGTAAGGATTATCATCTTCTGTGTTTACATTTCCTGTTTCCCTATAAACAAACGTACCTTTCCCTCTAATTCTCGTTATTAATCCTTCCCTTTCTAACAATGTGTACGCCTTACTAACAGTTACCATACTCACCCCTAATTGCTTTGCTAACTCACGAATAGATGGCAATTGACTCCCAATCTCTAGAATACCAGAACGAATTCGATCACTAATCGATTCATGAATTTGTTGAATTAAAGTAATAGTAGAATTTCGATTCAATACAATTTGCATAGAGCACATCCCTTTAAGTGTTATACTCTCCTTTTGACTGTTATACATAAGTTCTTGCTATTATACCGTATATCAACTGTAACACCCTATAACATTTTAATCTTGAGGAGGAACTAACATGAAATCTATTCAATTTTATATTTTGGATGTGTTCGCTGAAACGAAATATGCGGGGAATCAATTAGCAGTCTTTACAGATTGCGATTCACTATCCACAACACAAATGCAAAAAATCGCAAGAGAAATTAACTTTTCAGAAACGAGTTTTATTTTTAACAAGCAGGAAAGTCCTGCTTATCCTGCTCGCATTTTCACACCTAATAGTGAAATCCCTTTTGCTGGTCATCCTACACTTGGAACAGCTTATATCATTCAACAAGAACTTGAAGATAATCTAATTGATTCCATAACGCTTGACCTTCAGGTGGGCACCATACCAGTTGTGTTCAAACAGAACGAGGCTTGGATGAGTCAAAATCCTCCAACATTTGGTCAATGCTTTGAGCCAAATGTTTTAGCAGAAGTATTAAATATTTCTGAAGAAGACATAGATACAAATTACCCAATTCAAGAGGTTTCAACAGGTTTTCCAGCAATAATCATACCTATAAAATCTCTACAATCCGTTCAAAAGTGCCGTATTAATCAAGAAAAGTATGCTGCATTTATCGAGAATGTTAAAGCGAATATTTTAGTATTCACACCAGAAACAGTGCATAAAGAAAATAATTTACACGTTAGAGTATTTTGTGATTATTTTGGATTTCCTGAAGATCCAGCAACAGGTAGTGGTAGTGGCAATCTTGCTAGTTATTTATTAGAGCACAATTATTTAGATTCACAATATATCAATCTTTCAATTGAACAAGGGTATGAAATGAATCGCCCTTCTAAACTTTTAATTAAGGCTTCCAAAAATCTTGAGCAATTTTCCATTGAAGTGGGTGGAAATATTCAATTAGTTGCTAAAGGTGAGTGGTTTGTTTAAGTCTTCCGTTTCGCTATAATAGATGGTAGTGTTCATCCACTATTAGAGTTAGTGAAAAGGAATGTGGCATAATTGGTTGTTGAGGACATACATCAAATTCAAGGAAAGACTTTTGTTATTACAGGCGTTCTTTCCAAAACTCGAAGAGAAATCGCATCAGAAATTACAAAGCACGGAGGTATTATGGCTGGAAGCGTAACTGCAAAGACAGATTATCTCGTGATCGGACAAAGATTCGGAAATACAAAGGTTTCGGCTGCATTTCGACTAGGTACTTTCACAATAACTGAAGAAGAATTAAGAGAAATGTTTCTAGGAAAGACATTGGTGTAGAGAGCTTAGATTATTAGCTCTCTACACTTTAATATTTCTTCTACAATCATGATTTGCTAATCACGTATTAGTTGATTGCTCTGTTTTTAATCGGAATGACCATTTTTATTGTCGTACCTTCTTCTAGCTCAGAAGATATGGAAAAGTCCGCTCCTTCCATGTTGCGAATTCTCCGCCTTACATTACGCAGACCAATTCCAACGTTTGGATCCTGTTCAGAAGTTACCTTCCACAGCTTCTCTTTCGACATACCTACTCCATCATCCTTAACAGTTATTTGTAAAAAACCAGCACTTTTTTCTTTAATGTGCAGACAAACCTTCCCATTTCCTACTTTGTTAAATAATCCATGGCGAATGGCATTTTCCACTAATGGTTGTACAAATAGGTTTGGAATTTCAATATGCTGTTCTAATAGTACTTCTTCGCATTCACATGTGAATGACAAGCGCTCGCCAAAACGAGCCTGTTCAATGTCAACATATGCTTGAATCACTTCAATTTCATCTTGTAACGTCGTGACATGCCCTTCTTTTCCTGATGCAAAAATATATCGTAAATAGCAACTTAGCATCGTTAATAAATGTGCCGCACGTTCAGAATCTATATAGCAAAAAGCAATAATGGCATTCAACGCATTATAGAGAAAATGTGGTTTGATTTGCGCTTGTAAAAAAGCCATTTCATGCTCTAATGCTTCTTGCATTGAGACACGTATTTGTTTTACTGTTTGCAAACGTGTTAAAACCGTTTCTTTTGAAAATGGTTTCGTAATATAGTCATTCGCACCTGCCTGAAATGCCATTGCAAGATCTCTAGGTGCATCAAGTACAGTTGTAATAATGATTGGAAGTTGCATTAGTGAATATCGTTCTCTAATTTTCTTTGATAATTCAATACCTGACATACCAGGCATCATTACATCTGTAATCACATACTTAATATCGTTCATTTCATCTAATATCTTCAATGCTTGAAATCCAGAATATGCTGGTATCGGTATGAATTGATCTTGCAATAGTAAGGTTAACACTTGAATATTGACTGGATTATCATCTACAATGAGAACTTTTTCACCTTTATCTATTTCTTTAGATGGACTATTTACTTGTACTTTTGGTTTTGTTTTAACCTCTGCTTGATTTGTTACAATTGACGGTTCCGCTTCTATGAACGGAAGTGCTAAAGCCATGATTGTTCCATTTCCTACTTCTGTTTTCTCTACCCAAATTGCCCCATCCATCTTGTTCATTAGTTGCTGACTTATAAATAGGCCCAAGCCCATTCCACGGCTGTTAAAAGAGTCTTTATCATAATTCTCTGAATATAAAAACTCAAATACAGATGGTACCATCTTCTTTTCCATACCGCATCCTGTGTCTTCTATATAAAGATGTACTTCGTTTTGCAACTTAAGTGCTGAAGAAACAATAATTTTCCCATTCGTTGTGAATTTAATAGCATTATGCAGTACGTTGAATAGTACTTGACGGAAACGATTCTCATCACCTAGCATACATAAATTGGGCAGAATATTATTTTCAAATATGATTTGCTTATGCTCTAAATCAGATGCTAATAATTCGTGAACAATACTCGTTATAACTCGTATATCAATAGCTCCAATATCCAACTTCAAATCATCAAAGCGCATTTTAGTGAAATCCTGTAAATCATTCACAAGATAATTCAGTTTTTCTGTTGTTTGCTCTACGATTATGAGTTTTTCATATTGTTGATTGGTTAGATTGTTTCGTTGGTTTTTAACGATTTCACTAACCATATTCATAATGCCATGTAATGGCGTCTTCATTTCGTGCGAAGTAATAGCAAGGAATTCATCTTTAATATGATTACTCTTCTTTAAACCATCCGCTAGCTGCTCTGCTTTTTCTGTTTCGTTCTTCAAACGGGTAGCAAGTAAAACATTCATCATAATAACAAATCCTAAAATCCCCATATGACTAAAAACTTCCAATCCGCCGACTCTAATAGCATCTAATCCACCACTAAAAGATAAAACGAATAGAAAAAAGATTATACCACCTAAAGACCACAATTCATTTCTATTCATGGAAGATTTATTGTTTATTGCCATGATAATCAATTTTATAAACAAATAGAAAAAGAGAATATTAGCATAGATTGTAACTTGTGTTTGAATGATAGAAGTGACTCTTGCAGGTAAAATAATAAAAGAAATGAGATATAAAATAACTGGCGATAACCATTTCATAAACAAACTTTTACGAATTAGTGTCGGTTCGACATTTATCAAAAAAGCAAATAATACAATATAGCTTCCATAAGTAGATAAATCCTGTAATTTAAACAACCATTCAAATGATAGATCAGGAAAAATACGACCTATAATCCGCTCTTTTCTCGTAGAAATAATGATGCTCAAGACGAAAAAATAAAGTCCACTATAAAAGTACATCGTATTTCTCTGTCTCATCATAAAAAGAGTCAAGTGATACACGGAAAAAATCAATAATAATAGTGTGATTGCCCATTCTAATGTAAAACTAAAATGTGCATATTTATTGA
>NZ_JBALMO010000069.1:0-17833 GCF_036963345.1 Bacillus sp. JJ722 | reverse complement strand
ATGTTGACTTATCGTAGGGAGGTTGTTGAAGTCCACTAGGAGCTGGGCGCTGGAGCTAGACATCAAGCAATACTTTCTTATCTTTTGAAAAAAGAAACCCCTCAATAGAGGGATTTCTTTTTATATATAGAAAAATAAATAAATTGCTTTATACATATAGGAGGCTAAGTATGTTAGATATTACTGAAATCAAAAAAATTATCCCTCATCGTTACCCGTTTTTATTGGTGGACAAAATTGTTGAATTAGAAGAAGGCAAGCGTGCGGTTGGAATTAAGAATGTAACAGCAAATGAAGAGTTCTTCAACGGTCATTTTCCAGACTACCCTGTTATGCCAGGTGTTTTAATTATTGAAGCTTTAGCTCAAGTTGGTGCTGTTGCTCTTCTAAAGAAAGAAGAAAATCAAGGGAAAATTGGTTTTTTAGCTGGTATCGATAATTGTCGTATTAAGAAGCAAGTGAAACCAGGTGATCAATTAAGATTAGAGGTAGAATTAACTCGTTTACGCAGTACGTTTGGTAAAGGGAAAGCAGTAGCAACCGTAGACGGTGAAGTAGCATGTGAGGTAGAAATCTCTTTTGCACTAGGCGATAAATAACATATATTACAAGAAAAAGACAAATATGATATAGACTTTACAGCTTGTAACATAGCGTAGGTCACAAGTATTAATTATATTGAAAAAGGTTTACCTTCTAAAAATTATCCGTATAATAAGTAATATTGTTCATTCTTTTTATGGAATGAATAATTGTGGATGATGATAATTATTTAATTATATGGTTGGTAAGCCAGAATCATTCACCCGTTGGTAGACTGAATCCTAGTGGTTCAGTCTTTTTTTATGGAATAATTCTGATGTTTATTTATTATCCTAATATAACATCGATACGCTTATGTTATAAATTTATCCATAATATTGCTGAATGCATCTTTATTCGAAAATACCGGTTTTTATGTGATGTACAAAATGTGTGCAAGCATTTGTTTTACTTAGGAAACGGTAATGCTAACGAATTGAAAGTAGCGGCTCCTTTTATTTATCATCTCCAGTAATAGCAAATCATCTACTGTTAACGTTTGGTATTTATACATTAAAAAACATAAATGACTTTTATGAAATCGTGTAACATTTTTCGCTTTTCAGGGCAAAATACGAACTGACGCTTACATAGGTCAACAATATTTTCTTGAAAGGAGGAAAACAAAATGAATAAGAAGTTATTAACATTATTAAGTGGCTGCGCTTTATCAGCTATGTTGTTAACTGGCTGTGGTGACAATGATGATAATGATATGAACGATAATAACCCTGATGTAAATGATGTTCAGGAAAACGTAGAAGAAGGTGCAAATGACGTTCAAGAGAACATCGAAGAAGGTGTAAACGACGTTCAGGACAATGTAAATGGCAATGACGTAAATGATAATAACGTAAATGACAATGACGTAAATGACAATGATAATGATCTTGTTCCTGATGGTGATAACGTTGATGATAATGTAGATAATGATACTACTACAGATAACGACAACGTTAAAGACAAAAATGTAAAGTAATTTCAAGGTATGCGACATGAAATAATAATTGAATAAATGTTGTAAAAGTTAGGTAGGTTGTTTTTTCAACCTACCTTTTTGCTTTTAAATCAATTTGTTTTTCTCAAATTTGTCATACAATGTTACAATCTATATATTGACCTTGATGGTGTAATCCGAAAAATGTGGTAAAATGGTAATGGTCACAAACTTAGTGAATTCCGTCGAAAAATGTCACGGCAATTCTTTAGTAAAATTATTAGGATTTTTTAAATGAGAATTACAATAAGATATAGAAAATAAGGGTAAAGTGTGGAAACTAAGTCCCTTTTGGTTGTGTGTTACTGAATACATAAAAAATTAGTAACTGTTAATTTTTTCTATATGTTTAGGATTTAATTTATGTTAGTATTTTAACAAAATTATGTAACAGGGGGTATGGAGGTTACATGTTGAAAAATCTTTCACCTGGGATGAAAATCAGCATTAGTCGATCCATTTATACAGCGTTTGAAAATTATATGAATTCCATTCAGTGGAATGAAGACAAAGCTAATATTGAACACTTTGTGCAAGAATGGAGAGAGTATATTGTTCAGCATGCTTCTTGGTATGAGAAGATAGATGATGAGATTAAAGCAGACCCAGCCTTTCACTCAGCGTTAGCAAATAAAATTAATCAAACGATTGATAAAATTCTTAATGAAGTACCAACTGATGAGCAGATGGCAGAGATAGAAAATTTACATAAACAAGCTGGTACAAAAGAGTATGCGTATTCTTGTCGAGCAGAAGCACGTTATATTATTGATCAATTGCAAAAGATTATAAAAAAAAACTAGAGTTAAACGAGCAAGCTAGTGATCTAGAATTAACAGAAGCGGTAGTAATCTATCATTTAGCTTATAATGAAGAACTACCAATTCGTAACTATACAAAAGCTGATGTACAATACATCATCGAGCAATGTAATTTGAAATTGCTGAACCCTGACTTTGATTTTATGAAGTCAGATATCATTCATTAATCGACTTAAACTTTATATAATTTTAAAATAAAGAAGCTATTGCCTAGAGGAATAGCTTCTTTTAAATGTATAAATACTTATTTCTTAGCAGCAGAGATACTCGGACGTATCAGTATTTTTTCTTTGAACTCACGAATTAAATGATCTCCGTTTAATCCCTTTTTGATTAATTTTTCTAGTAATAATCCAGCAAATTCGGCTTGATTGGATACGATACATCCTTCGAACAATACACTGTAATATTGATCAACTTGCTTAATGGTTAAAATCTCGGTGTCAAATGTAGCTGGGGAGTTTTCTTTCTTCGTAATAACGACTTGGATACGTGCGTGGTATTGTCCTTTGGTTGCCTGTAAGAGGAGATCGTAGTTCTCCTTGTTAATAAAGCCTTCAAGTAACCAGCGATTATGTTCGTCTTCTTTGTTGATGATTAAACCTTCTGTTAATTCAATATCAACTAGCTCTTCCTCAGAGGTTACAACTTGTAAAGATACAAGTTTAAATGATTTCACAGTATCCCTCCGTTCCATTGTAAACTTTCTATAATTAGGCTTTAATGTTTTTCTAATTATAGCATAGAACTTTTGCATTTAAAGAAATCCCATACGAACTGACAAATTTTTTACAATTCGTGCAAAAAAAGTAGAATTAGAAAAAATAGAACTTTGATTAGTACAGACATCCTTCAAAATTTCATTTTTCATTTAATAAAGTTCCTTTTTCTCTTGAATTGTATACTTATATGCACTCTTCGTTAGTTTGGCAATTAAACTATTTGTCAGTAAGATAATGATGTGCAAAACCTTAAACAAGAAAGGGGGAGAGTCTTGAATCAAGTTATTCTAGTAGGGAGATTAACGAAAGATCCCGATTTGCGTTATACGCCTAACGGTCATGCAATTACCAATGTAACGCTAGCTCTTAATCGAAGATACAAACAAAATACGGGAGAGTCCATTACTGATTTTGTTCCATGTATCATTTGGAATAGAGCAGCTGAAAACACAGCTCAATATTGTCGCAAAGGTGCTTTAATTGGTATAACAGGAAGGATTCAGACAAGGGTATACGATAATCAAGAGCAAAAGAGAGTGTATGTAACAGAAGTTGTAGCGGACAGTGTCAAATTCCTTGAAAGTAAACGAACGGATTCAAATGTTGCTTCACGAACGATGGAAGGTTAAATGAATATAGTTTCAAGGAGGTGAAGAGGAATCAGGAAAGAAGGGAAACTATGGAACAAGATAAATTACTCCGAATGGAACGATTAATTAGTGACTTAATTAAATTCACCGCGCAATCACATGTGAAGGTATGCTCATACGAAGAGCAAATTCAACAATTAAAGAAGCAAATACTCAGCATAGAAGAATACGTACTTGTATTATTGGAAAAGGAAAACACTCATCATAATCCTCTAGTCCCATCAAAATCGTTCTTACTACCACACTCTACAAAAGAAAGCTGAATTTCGCTTATTTCCCATTAAACAAATTGATATCCCCTAAAATTGCCCCGTAACAAATCTTCTAACTCCTCTATAGAAAAAGAGAATCGTTTTGAACCCTCTATTGATGGGACTGCTATACGCAGTCTATTTTTTTGAGCGTAAAAAGAGACTACCAAATGACCCAATGGTAGCCTCTTAATAAAAAGATATGGATTTGATGTTAACCTTGTAGTGAAACAAGTTCTTTAATTTCTTCTGTACTCATTTCTGTGATCCAATTTTCACCTGAAATAATTTCATCATTCAATGCTTGTTTTTGATCGAGCATTTTATCAATCTTCTCTTCTAAAGTACCTGTACAAATGAGCTTGTGAACATGTACGAATCGATTTTGACCAATTCGATAAGCTCGGTCAGTAGCTTGGTTTTCAACGGCTGGGTTCCACCAACGATCGTAATGGATTACGTGATTCGCTGCTGTTAAGTTTAAACCAGTACCACCTGCTTTGAGCGAAAGAATGAATATAGGAAATTCACCATTTTGGAAGCTTTCTATCATGTTATCGCGTTGCTTCTTAGCAAGGCTACCATTCAGGAAGGGAACTTCATGACCGTAAGCTTTCTGCAAGAGATCACGAATCATTTCACCCATTCCAATATATTGGGTGAAAATTAAACAGCTTTCTTTCTGTTCGATGACGGCATCAACAAGTTCGAATAATTTCTCAAGTTTACCAGAACGAATGCGAGCTTGATGATCATCTTCTTCTTTCAAGTAAAGGGCAGGGTGGTTACAAAGTTGTTTTAACCTGCCGATCATTTGGAGAATGAGTCCTTTTCGCTCAAATCCATTCAGCTTCTCAAGTTGTTTAAAGGTGTCATTAATTAATTGCTCATATAATGACGCTTGTTCAGAAGTAAGTGGAACAAATTCCTTTTGTTCAATCTTATCCGGTAAATTAAGGGCTACATCCTTGTCTTTTTTCGTTCGTCGCAGTAAGAATGGTTGAATAATATTTTGAAGCTCTCTAATTTTCTCTTGCTGCCCGTCGCGTTCGATGCTGGTCACGAATTGATCCTGGAATGTCTTCAGCGATCCTAAATAACCTTTATTAATAAAGTCAAAAATAGCCCACAGTTCACTTAGACGGTTTTCCATAGGAGTACCCGTTAATGCGATTTGATGTACGCCTTTTAATTTGCGCACAGAACGTGATTGTTTTGTAGCTGCGTTTTTAATATTTTGTGCTTCATCTATAATGACACTATTCCAGTACAGTGAACTCATTTCTTCGTGATCGATATGTGTCATACCATAAGAAGTTAGAATAACATCATAGTCATTTACGAATGCTTCGAAGTTCTCCCCTTTAGGGCGTTGTGACCCATAGTATAAAGCTACCTTCAAGGAAGGTGCGAAGCGCTCTAATTCCTTTTGCCAGTTGCCTAGTACGGATGTTGGGCAAACAATTAAAGTAGCTTTTGTTGCAAGTGGCTTTTCTATAAAACGAGAGTCATTTTGCATGGAAAGAATGTAAGAAATAACTTGCACTGTTTTTCCGAGTCCCATATCATCTGCTAAACAAGCTCCAAAGCCATGCTTCCTTAAGAAGAGAAGCCAGCTTAACCCTTGAATTTGGTAGGGGCGTAATTCACCATGTAACGTAGTGGGTGGTTGCACAGTTGGAATTTGCTTCACTTCTCGTAGGGCGCTAAACATTTTTCTCAGTTCTTGATTTAATTCGAATTGGATTTTCAACAATTCGTTCATATCTTCATTGTCTTCTTCCATCTCGTTGTTCATCAATTCTTGATAGAATAATTCGCTTAAAGGTATACCTTTCTTCTCTGCGGTCTTCATCATATGTTGTATTTGACGTATGAGTTCAGGGTCCAATTTAACCCATTGTCCATTTACATAAATGAGGCGTCGTTTATCACTCACCATTTGTCTGAATTCCTCTTCGGTGAGTTCAGCTCCGTTCATGGAAATTCGCCAATCAAAGTCCATTAAAGATTGTAAGCCAACAAACGAAGGGCCATGTGAAGAAGTGCTTTTGACTTTTGCTTTTAATTTAAGTGAAGACTGTTTTAATTCTGTCCACCAAGATGGAAGTAGAATGGTAGCACCGATAAATAATAGTTTTTCACTCGCTTCTGTTAAGAAAATCCATGCTTCCTCTTCAGTCAATTCCGTTTTAAACTGACCATATTCTTCAAGGCTTGGTACAAGTTTGAGCCAACTAGCTATATCTTCTTCGATATTTTGTTCATAAGCAGACCATGCTTTCGGTAGTTTATGCTTACCATATATTTTAATAAGGTCCTCTTTCTTAGTGGAGCGAACAATTACTTCAAGCGACCATAAACCGTCGTCACCGTCACTTGGTTCAATTAAACGTAAGCCAGTCGAGAATGGCAATTCATTTTCTTCGATTCCTATCCATTTCTTCCAGCGATCTTCTGTAAAATAATCCTGTAATTCTTTAGTGGTTAATTCGGCTTGCTGCAATGATTGGACAGCTGTATTCCACTTTTCTTTTGTTAATGGATTTTGATGTAGACTTTCTTGAATGGCGTTGTTAAACCATTTTTCCACAAAGTCATAAGTTGTAATGGTACTTTCAGAAAAAGGTTGTGTTTGTTGCCAAAATTCTTCATCGAATTCTTCAAGTACTTTAGTTGGTAACGTCCATCCTATTGCTTGTTCTTCTAAGTTAGTGAAATCAGGTACAGGTATGCCATCATCCATTACTTCTTGTAAGGAAGGAGCGGCTGTTAAGCAAAGGAAAGATAGTTCATCCCAATTCCATTCAATAAAAGAAAGAAAGTGATCTTGTGCGTATAAAGAAAGAAGGCCAAAAGCATCGAGCTTTATTCCTTCTACATCGTTTATTTCCATTATGTGAAGCAAGCTTCCGTAAAAGCTTGCTTCATCCCAAGCGAATAGCTGTTTTGCATAACGTTTAGGTTGAAGAAATTCACCATTTTTATCATAGGCAGTGAGGAAGTATTCTCCTGTCTGTAAGAGTTCCGTGTGTACGGTAATATTATTCAGCATGAATTAGCTTACCCCTTTTCAACTCTTCTTGAAAGGCACGCAATCTTGTGTTTGAAGACTGAATTTGATTGATATACCTTTCCCATTGGTCCATTTTCTTTTGCTTTTTGTAAATTGTACGTATTTTTTTTAAGTAACGAACCGCTGCACGATAGCTTTGGCGATTTTTACTTTCAATTTTCTCATTTACGAGACTTGTATATAAAGGTAATAATAGCGACGGGTCACTTTCTTGAACCATTTTGATTTCGTCTTTTGATATATATTCAAGTTCAACATTGTTATAAATGCAAAGTTCAATCCACTTTCGATACCTCTGACAATCAAGTAAATAATTACTGTAATAAATGAATGAATAGGGTAGACAAACTTCACAAAACTTCTCGAATAGATCGGTTCGCTTATTGGTTACACAATATTTCCTAACACGTGGAAGGAAGAATTGAATGGTTTCTTTTCTTTGATAATGGCTTGATGCATATGTGATATACGCATCGATATTGTGAATAACAAACTTGAGAAACGGTTCTGCTTTTTGTTCATCGAAATACCGTATCCAATACGTTAATAAAGGATAATCCTTTGGGTGTAATTTATTGAGAAGCTTTGTAACAATTTCCGTATCTCCAGTTAAGAAGGAAAGGTGAATTGTCGCAGCTACTAAAGATTCGTTTGATTCGGAAGCAAGCTGTCCATTTAACTGATGTAACTCATCATTTCTCCATTGTTTTTCTTTAAGCAAATGAGTCCAAATAGCTCTGTATAAGTCTAGGCTAGATTGAGCTAATGCGCCTTTTTCCTTGAGTAGTTCAGTCAGGTCATTACGGATTTCTCCATAGAACTGATCAAATGCGAATGGTCTTGAAATACGAGTTAACTGTTCCATTAAATAAATCATATTTTCAACTAGTTCCTGTGCTTCTTCCTCTAAAAAGTTGCGAGCAGGCACACCTGTTTCATTCTTGTTAATACTGCGTAAAATGAACAAATAAGTTTGGAAGTAGCCTACAAATAGGTAAAGCATTTTCCAAGTTGATTCTATTGGCATTTTGGCTTTAAGCCTTTGAAAATAAACATCCCATTTAGATGATAATGTATATGCCGGCTGTTGTAAGTGATAGCCGATGTGTAAAGTGAATGTATCTTCCATGAAAGCTTTCCAAGAGGCATATGTCTTTTCAATCGGTTTATCTTCTTGAAATAGTTCTTTTGCTTTCTGTAATTGCAGTGAATTACGCGTTATGGTATTTTCACTTTTCTCGTTTTTCCATTCTTGAATCCAATTGCTCACAGAAGCAATCTCCGCATAATATGTGAAGAATGTCGCTAGTTGATGGCGACAAAAAGTCGCTTGCTTACATGAGCAGCTGCTATTCGTTGGATTTGTTAAGTCAAGTTTTACTTGGCAGGGTATAACATCTTGTACAGATGCCGTAATATTGTCTTGTTCTTCTTGTTTTTGATAAACCATGTTTTGTCTGTAAAGTAGTAGACCACGCTGTACCGCTACAACATCTTCAGGTACTTGTGGACTGACAATTTCCCGTAGTTCTTTACCAAAGAACAGCAACGCGTCTGACATTCTTTTAACCTCCAACTAATTCTTTTTCAATATCCTAAAGTATAGGCAATAAATAGGCGTTTTTGACCTACATAAATACATTTTTAAGAAAAAGCATATTCTTTTATTATACTTGAAATGGAATGCTTTTTAAAAGAACGGCTCATATGCTTGACTTCAAGCTATTTACGCTTGAAAGGTTTAACTCATTATGTGGAAAGGGTAAGAAAGGGTAAGAATGAATCGGAAGCGAGTGGCGAGTGTAAATGGCAACGGAAGAGATGGAGAAGGACGGTAGTGAGTATATGGATGGTGCGCAATTTCAATTCATGTTTCCATTTAAATTGAAGGATAACGTGAATAAAAAGCTAATTCGTAGTCTTTTAGAAGATGACTTTGAATTTTTTTATTTAAAAAATCTAGAACAGGAAAGCAAATTTTATGGTGACCATAAAGTATCGCATCGAAGCTTGGAACAATTCTTTCTTCCTAACATAGAAAACATATTGTTTCCTACCTCTATACATAAGCAGGAATGTTTGAGACGTTTTTCAAAAACCATTAATTTGCACTGTGAGCTAACTTCAAAAAAAATTAAAACACCATTTGATATATTATCTTTGGACATTATTATTTGCCCTTATCAAATAGGAATCATGAATATTCGAGTAGTCCTGCCAAAGAGGATGTCATTATCGGACACACTTCAATTTAGTGATGAATTCAGAGTGATGGAGCCCATAATTGATGATGATCAAACACACCGAATTCTTTATAATGACCAAAGTTTTGATAAGGTGAGAGACTTTATTTTTACCATTCTTTGTTCAAACATACGTAGGTATATTGATGATGAGGATCAAAATTCATCGTACTTCGGGAGTTTACCGTTCTTTATGGATGAAAGAATGTATGTCATTTCTTATATATCTATGGAAGAAGATAGTACTGTAACACCTACAGAACTGTTCCGCATCGGCCATTTATATGGATATAGCGATGATGGATCACCACTAATTGGGGCCAATAACCCGGAGTATATTAAACGGTATTATGAAAAGAATGTGCATGACCGCTGGGCGGATGAAACATATTATGTGGTGAGCGACTATACCTTTTCATGTGTGACGAAAAGTCAGAACGATAAATTGCAAGAAGTGTTATCCAATGCAATGTATGGTAAGCACTTTTATTCCATCCTTCTCTATTTCTTCTATAAAATTGTTTTAATGAAACTAACGTATGAGCAATCAGAAATTAAAATAGATAAAGATCAAGATCGTATTGAGGATTTGATTGTTAAGATTACCACATTCTCTTCAAGATACTTCTCTCCAGAAGTCAATAGTAGTACTCATGGTAAGGAAATCTTTCAAATAGTGAAAAACGTATATCAAATTGATTATTTATATAATCATGTTAAGAAAACATTAGAAACGCAATATCAAAATCACGAAAAACTTACCTCAAAACGCCACAATTATTTATTACAAATACTGACGATATATACAGTCATTTCTGGAATATATGGAATGAATCTAGTAATTGAAGATTGGAAGGGAGAAATTAAGTGGGAGGCAATTTGGAGTTATACTTTCTTTGAATGGATTTCCTTCCTTGTAGCGATTTCAGGAATTGTGGTGGGAATGATCTTAGGTATACATGCCCTTAGAAAGTGGATTGTTCAATATTTAAGAAATAATGATTAACAAAAGAAGTGTTTGCAAAGTTTCCCTACTTTGCGAATGCTTCTTTTTTGGTTATTTTATTCTAAATATGTAAGTCTCAATCGAGAGCATGCGTTAGGTAAATGGAAATAAAAGATAAATATATTACATTTATATTACTATATGGTAATAATAAGGTATTTTTCCCAATTGTTAAATCATGTTTTGTTATACTAATGAACTGTGAAGGGTGAAATAGTTTGATTTTATTCAAGTTATTCACTGTATGTACATAATAATTTGTCGTAAAAGTACGATATGTTATATGAGGGCATTAGCTATTTGTTTATATAAATAGATAGATGACACAAAGAGAATGTCGAGAGAACTATGGTAAAACATAGAAAAGTGTAGAAAAGGGAGGAAATTTAATTCAATGAGAGCTGTAAAACTACTACTTTGTCTCGTGCTAGCCATGTCGACGGTTTTAACGATTGGTCAAACCAAATCGGAAGCAGCAACAAGTTTTAAAGACATAAGCTCATCACATCGAGCTTACAAAGAAATTACATATCTTGGACAAGGAGATATTGTAACTGGTGATACGAAAGGAAACTTTGTTCCTAATACTCATGTAACGCGTGGAGAAGCAGCGGCTATGATTGGACGTGCTTTGAACTTGAATGGAACGAAAAGAGCAACATCTTTTAAAGATGTTGGTTCTAGCAACTTTGCATCTGGTTACATTCAATCCGCTGTAGACAAAAAGATTCTTTCTGGTTACAGCGATGGAACATTCAGACCTTATGCAAAAGTAACGCGTGGAGAAATGGCGGTTATGATCAGTAAAGCTTTCAATTATAGCTTTGGAAATACTGTATCAGGTGCAGCTAACGCGTTGAAGTCAAGAGGAATTGCGGAAGGTATGGCAGACGGCTCATTCGGTGCAGATAAAAACATTATTCGAGCTGACTTTGCTGTTTTCCTAGCGAGATCGATTGACTACAAGTTGCGCACGAAGCCAACTATTACATTCTCAGGATCGAAATATGTAAATGTTGATTCACTGAATGTTAGAAAAGGTCCTTCAACTAAATACGGTACCGTTGGTGCTTTAAAATATAATACCAAGGTTGAAATTGGCTATAAAGTAGGAACATGGACTTTAGTTAAATCTGGAAATACTATTGGATTTGTGCTAGATTCATATTTAGTAAGTAATATTTCTTCTGGTGGCGAAAGCGGTACTGGTGGTGGTAATTCGCTTGCATCACAAGTTATCGTAATTGATCCAGGTCATGGTGGAAAAGATCCAGGCGCTGTAGGTTATAAATTACAAGAGAAGTTTGTAGTACTTGATACAGGATTACGCCTAAAGAAATTATTAGAACAAACACCATTTACGGTGAAATATACGAGAGAAACAGATGTGTTCGTTGAATTGTCAGAGCGTGTAGCATTTGCTAAACGTAATAAAGCAAATACATTTGTAAGTATTCATGCTAATGCTTACAATGGTAGCGCGAGCGGTTCAGAAACATATTATTATGATACAGCAAGAGCAGTAAATCCAAATACAAAAGATAGTAGACTACTTGCAGAGAAGATTCAAGCTCGATTAGTTGTAGCAATGGGAACAAAAGATCGTGGGGAGAAACATGGTGATCTCCATGTTCTTCGTGAGAACTCTATGCCTGCAGTTTTAGTAGAATTAGGTTTCATAGATAATAAGTCAGATAATGCTAAATTGGCATCTCCATCATATCGCCAAAAAGCAGCAACGGCTATTTATCATGGTATTTTAGACTATTACAAAGCAAAAGGCTTTAATGTAAATGGTTTATATTAATTGTATGTATTAAAATTATTATTGAATTGAACAAAAAGGAGTCTATAAAAGGCTCCTTTTTTATAGATATATAATTCAAGGGGAGAAACTATGCGGAGATATAGTAGTAGTTTTCTAATCATTGCATTTATTATATTTTTTTCACCTCATACCTTTAGTGCCGATGTGAATGAACGACAATCATATGCGAGTAATCAATCCGTAGTTAAGCAAACCTTACAGGAGACAACTAGAGTCAACGTATTATTTAATAAGAAAGTTGATTACGAGCTTCTTAAGAAATATAAAACAACGGTTATACATACTTATCAAAAAATACCAGCTGTAACCGTCGAAATACAACCACAACTAATAGATTTACTCGCGCAAGAAGAATCGATTGAAAGCGTAAAAAAAGATCAGTTGGTTCAATCCCAAGCACAGACTGTTACTTGGGGTCATAGTAGTATAAATTTAGCCAAAAAATATCCATCTACCTTGTCAGGGGAAGGTGTCAAAATTGCAATTATTGATAGTGGAATAGATTATAATCATCCTGATTTAAAGGTAGCAGGAGGGAAATGTGTACTGGATCTATTAGATAATCCGGAAGTTTGTTCGCGATCCTTCTATGACGATGATGGACATGGTACGCATGTTGCGGGGATTATTGGAGCGCAAGATAATGATTTCGGCGCCTTAGGAGTAGCTCCAGGAGCATCTATCTATGGAATTAAAGCACTTGATAACAACGGAGATGGAACTACATCTTCCGTTATGGCTGCTCTTGACTGGTCATTGAAGAATAATATGGACATTATTAATATGAGTTTGACATATTCTCATGAGGAACCAGCCATTAAAGAGCTTATTCAGAAAGCTTATAATCAAGGAATATTAATCGTAGCAGCAGCTGGAAACAAGCGACATCCAACTGGTAAGGAGAATAACGTACAGTATCCTGGTAAATATCCAGAAGTCATTGCTGTCTCGTCACTAGGGAAGAATAATGACATCTATATTACTAGCTCAATTGGAAATGAAGTTGAGTTAACAGCTCCTGGTGGATCGATTTATAGTACAAAGCCAATCTCACAAAATAGCTATGGAACGATGTCTGGTACGTCTATGGCAGCTCCGTTCGTGACAGGAGTAGCCGCGTTATATATGGAGAAATATCCGACATTGGATAATGTAGAAATAAGAGAATTATTAAAGTTGAATGCGAAAGACTTAGGTATTCCAGGGAGAGATGTGAGGTTTGGCTACGGTCTGGTCCAAATGGATTCCGTCGTTCCTAACACAACGAATGTTGTAGTAGAAGAAAGTGAAGATGGTATTATTAATATTATCATTACACAATTACCAGAGAATGCAACAGGCTATAATCTATACCGTTTTGATAAGAAAATTATCTCGAATGGAACGGATAGGAAAATAGTCGATTATGGTTCTAGTGGAAAAATCCGTTATAAACTTGTTCCAATCATTAAAGGTAAAGAAGATCCAGCCCAGGCTAAACTATTTCACGCCGATCTATCATCACCAGTTATGAATGATATGAAGAATGAATATTGGTTTAACCGTAATGTGATGTATTTGAAACATGAAAATATCATGAATGGGTATGCATCGGGTGAAATCAAGCCTTTTCAACATATTACTAGAACAGAAGCTGTTATTCTATTAGTTAATGCATTAGGACTTCAACCAGAGCCAAGTGTTCTACCTTTTAAAGATGTAACACAGGATACTTTCGGAGCAGGACATATTGGAGCGGCAGTGAAAAATGGTATTTTGAAAGGTTTTCCTGATGGGACATTTCGTGGAGATGAATCTGTAACCCGTGCTGAGATGAGTATTATGATTGCTAATGGCTTTCATTTACCACCAGCAGAAGTATCAACTACTTCCTTTAAAGATGTTAATTCGAATGTAACAGGAAGTGAACAAATAAATCGTATGGCTTTTCATAAAATATCAGAAGGGTATGCGGATGGTACGTTTAAACCCTATGAGAAAATGACAAGAGGAACGTATGCAGTGTTCTTATCTAAAGCCAAAAATGAAAAGCTGAAGTAGAGGGAAGACACAGAACTCGTTAAAGAGATCTGTGTCTTTTTTATAGCCTTTTTCGTTACAATTTATCGGAAATTGTAGTATATTTAGAAACTATTTGCATGAAAAAGCTTAAAGAATGTCTGAAAACGGCGTATTCTGTAATTGTTTTGTAATGTAAACGTAAAATATTTAATTGGTTGAATCTGCTATCATAGAACTATCGTTAAATTATGGATTGTTTATTAAAATTTACTATGAAAAAGTTATGATTTTGGAGGTCTTCCATGAAGAAGCTAGTATACTTACTATTCACCACTATTATACTATTAACAGTTTTACCAACTGATGGAAAAGCAGCAGAATATACTGGGCAAGATGTTGTTAATGTCGCTAACAAATATAAAGGTGTTCCTTATAAATTTGGTGGAACAACTCCAAGTGGTTTCGATTGCTCAGGATTTTTAAGATATGTATTCAATAAAGTAGGTGTTTCTTTACCTCGTACTTCTGCTGAGCAGTATAACAAAGTAGGAAAGAAAGTCTCTCGAGACGACCTACAACCTGGTGATTTAGTATTTTTCTCAAATACATATAAACCTGGTATTTCACATGCTGGAATCTATGTTGGTAATAATAGTTTTATTAGTGCAACTTCAAGTGATGGTGTAGAAGTAGTAAGTTTAAACAATTCTTACTGGAAACCTAAATATACAGGTGCAAAACGTGTTTTCGAACCTAAGAAGCAACTACCTGCTGGAGAATTTGTTGATGTAGCTAAGAATCATTTTGCTTACACACCGGTGAAAACATTAAGTACAAAAGGCGTAGTGAATGGCTTTGAAGATGGAACTTTCCGTCCGAATAATGTCGTTACTAGAGGTCAAGCAGCAGCAATCGTGAACAATGTACTAAAGCATTCGCCAAAGAATATTCGTTCATTTAAAGATGTATCTACGAATAATCGTTTTGCAAAAGATATCGCAGCTATGAAAGAACTAGGTATTATCAGCGGTTACAATGATGGAACATATAGATCAGATAAAACGATGACAAGAATGGAAATGGCGTTAATTGTGAATAAAGCATTTAAATTGAATGACAATAAGATTTCAAATGCTAGTGATACTGCTGTATACAGTGACGTAAATCCATCATCTTTTGGTTCTGATGCAATTGCTACAATGCATTCGATTGATCGTACAAACGGATTTAAGACAAAAACATATCGTCCAAATGATAAAGCATTACGAGGCGAGTTCACAACAGCAGTTTATAATGGAGTGAATGCTCGTTAAAGTACGATTTTATTAAAATGACTTTAAGAACTTCATATTTGTGGCAAATCGGTTTAGAAGAGTTATAGTCGGGTTGCCACAAATATGAATATAGTTGATAGATAAAGCAATACGCACCTGAGGGTGTGTATTTTTTTTGTTCTGAAATGATCTACTATGATATATACCCTCAATCATCGTGTGTAATCTTCAATTCTGTATTTTTGTAACAAATTATTTAATAATTTAATTCGAAAAATTTACAAAGGCACCGATAAGTATATTAAGAAAGGAATAAGAAATTCAGTAGTTTTGAAGGGAGCTTATTAATGAAGAAGCTAGTTTCACTATTTTTAAGTCTAATGCTTTTAATTTATATGTTACCACTTTCGCAAGTTTACGCAGATGATATTACAGGGATTACATTGGAAAAAGAAATGCGAGATTTGATTCATAAAGGAATTATTGAAGGTTATGGAGAAGGAATTTATAAACCGTCGGAAAAAGTTAGTAGAGGGCAATTTGCGACTTTTCTTTCACGTGCACTCCATTTGCCTGAGGGCAAACATCAATTCGTAGATGTGTCTCCCCATTCAAGTTTAGCTCCGGGAATAAATGCCGCAGCATCCGCTGGCATTATTAAAGGTTATTCATCCAGTCGATTTGGACCTAATGATTTAGTAACACGTGAGCAAATGGCGGTTATGATTGATAAATCGCTTGATTACTTAAACATTGCAAAAGTAAAAGGAAAGCTCACATTTACAGACGAAAAATCAATCGTTTCATCTGAATCTAGACTTGCCGTATCGTATATGGTAGGTTTGAACATTATTTCTGGATATCCTAACCCTGGTGGAGTTGGCACATCATTTAAGCCGAAGAATCAGGCAACGCGAGCAGAAGCTTCGGCTTTTATTTCACGAATGCTAAGTCTAAAGGAATCTACTCCGAAGCCACCAACAACAGAACATCCTTATCGTATTGGAATAGTAAGTACAAATGGTACGATAACGCCAAGCAAGAACTCTTACAAAACATTTAGTGAAGCTAATAAAGCCATCACTAATACTGCTAATCAAGTGATCTTAAAAAATAATAAAGTAGTAAAAATGCGATATGGCATCGTTGTAAGTAAACCAGCTAAAGGAAATTCTACAACGGTTGTATATGAATCAGATATGAAAACTATTTATGCACCTGTTTCGGCAGGCAGTGAGTTAGAATATGTGACCTCAGATGATAGTAAAGTAACGGTCAAAGTAGCGGGAAGAACAGGTTATGTAAAACATAGTGATGTTACATTAATACCATCGCAAGCCATGAAAGGTCGTTCATACTATAGTGTGAATTCTGCAGGTGACTTAGTACATAATATTTTCAACCATGATACAGCAAAAACAAGTTCGTATATTTATGGCAAAGCGCCATCCGCTTTCAAACAAGATGTGAAATACATCAGTTGGAATGGATCAACTTTTAAAACAGAAAAAGGTACAGTGGTAGGGACGTTCCATCAATACTTCAACATGCTTCCTATTCGTACAAGCACTAAATATAGCGCAGCTGAATTAAATACATATATTGCAACAAAGCTAGCGGAGAAAGAAGCGCTATATCAAAATAATCCAAAAGGTTATGCGCGCTATAAAGATGCTACTAAGAAAAGTAAGCTAATTGGTCTCGGAACAATTGCGAAAGACTTTGAGAAATATCATAAGATTAATGCACTTGTTATTATCGGTATGGCCATTCACGAAAGCGATTATGGAATGAGTAAGCATGCACAAGAAAGCAATAATATTTTTGGAATAAAAGTTTATGATAGCAATCCCCAAAATGGTGCGGCATATGCTTCAATTCGTGATTGTGTAGCTTCACTTGTTAATAATTATTTAAACAAAAACTATATTCCTGTAAGCGGAGCTTATGCGAATGGTGGGATGGTAGGGAATAAAGCTCGAGGTATGAATGTTCGTTATGCTTCTGATCCTTATTGGGGTCAAAAAGTTGCCGGTCATATTTATCAATTAGACAAGGCGTTAGGAGGAAAGGATTTCTTGAAGAATCCTTCTCCATACAAAACCTATGAAACTACTACAGTCAATCTACATGTACGTTCATCAGCGGGGGTTACGAATTCAAATATGCTTTATACATATCCGAAGACTGGATATCCAGTCGCGGTAGTCGGTACAACAGCAGACAAAGAATGGTATAAGATATTATCAGATAGTAAAGGCGATAAATACGGGTATATTTCAACGCAATATACCAAGATACTACCAATAGCAAAATAATCATTTAACCACTCGATCATCGAGTGGTTTTTGTATGACCTTACACCTATGCCACTATATAAAT
>NZ_JBALMO010000068.1:0-48909 GCF_036963345.1 Bacillus sp. JJ722 | reverse complement strand
TAGTGAAGATTTAAATAACCTCTTAAGGAGGATTTTGCATGTCAGATTATCTTGTCATTGTAGAGTCACCAGCCAAGGCGAAAACGATTGAAAAGTACCTTGGCAAAAAATATAAAGTTAAAGCGTCAATGGGTCATGTAAGAGATTTACCAAAGAGCCAAATGGGCGTTGATATAGAACACAATTATGAACCGAAATATATTACGATTCGTGGAAAAGGACCTGTTTTAAAGGAATTGAAGACTGCTGCGAAAAAAGCTAAAAAAATCTATCTCGCGGCCGATCCTGATCGAGAGGGAGAAGCAATTGCTTGGCATTTAGCTAATTCTTTAGATTTGGATACGACTTCTGATTGTCGCGTAGTTTTTAACGAAATTACAAAAGACGCGATTAAAGAATCGTTTAAGCATCCAAGACCGGTAAATATGGATTTAGTAGATGCTCAACAAGCTCGTCGTGTTTTGGACCGTCTTGTAGGTTATAATATCAGCCCGTTACTTTGGAAAAAGGTTAAGAAAGGGTTAAGTGCTGGACGAGTACAGTCTGTTGCTGTTCGATTAATTATTGAACGTGAGAAAGAAATTGCAAAATTTGTTCCTGAAGAATATTGGACTATTGGAACCGAGTTTGTTAAAGGAAATGAAACATTCGATGGCTCTTTTTTCAGTGTTAATGGAGAGAAAGTATCTCTTAGCTCTGAGGAAGATGTGAAAAATATTCTTTCTACTCTTAAAGGGAATGAGTTTAAAGTAACTGGAGTAACTAAAAAAGAAAGAAAAAGAAATGCTGCACTCCCGTTTACAACATCTTCTTTACAACAAGAAGCTGCTCGAAAACTAAATTTCCGAGCGAAGAAGACAATGATGCTTGCACAGCAATTATATGAGGGAATCGATTTAGGTAAAGAGGGAACAGTTGGATTAATTACATATATGCGTACAGATTCAACTAGAATTTCTGATATTGCTCTAAGTGAATGTTCCGAGTATGTTGAATCTCATTATGGAAAAGAATATGTTCTTTCTGAAAAGAGAAAAGAAAAGAAGCAAGGTAAAACACAGGATGCTCACGAAGCGATTCGTCCAACTAGCACAATTAAAGATCCTGCATCTGTTAAAGAGTTTTTATCAAGAGATCAATTTAGATTATATAAATTGATTTGGGAACGATTTGTATCAAGTCAAATGGCTCCTGCAATTTTAGATACGATGAGTGTGAATCTAGAAAACAATAAAGTACTATTTAGAGCTAATGGCTCAAAGGTGAAATTCGCTGGTTTCATGAAAGTATATGTTGAAGGAACAGATGACCATGTAGAAGAAAAAGACAAAATTCTACCTGATCTTGCAGAAGGTGATATTGTATTTTCAAAAGATGTTGAGCCAAGTCAACACTTTACACAGCCACCGCCACGCTATACTGAAGCTAGATTAGTAAAAACACTTGAAGAGTTAGGTATAGGAAGACCTTCTACATTTGCACCAACTTTAGATACCATTCAAAAACGCGGCTACGTTACATTAGATAATAAGCGTTTTGTACCTACAGAGTTAGGTGAAATTGTATTTGAGTTAATAATGGAATTCTTCCCAGATATTATCGATGTAGAATTCACAGCAAAGATGGAGGGAGAGTTCGATAATATTGAAGAGGGAGAAATTCCATGGCGTCAAGTTATTGATGATTTTTATGGTGATTTTGAAGTCCATTTAAGAAAAGCGGAAGAAGAAATGGAGAAGGTAGAAATCAAAGACGAACCTGCAGGAGAAGATTGTGAAGAATGTGGAGCCCCGATGGTTTTCAAAATGGGTCGCTATGGGAAATTTATGGCATGTAGTAATTTTCCAGATTGTCGCAATACTAAAGCAATCGTTAAAGAAATTGGAGTAACTTGTCCAAAATGTGAAAAAGGCTCTATTATAGAAAGAAAAAGTAAAAAGAAACGTATATTTTATGGATGCAATCTATATCCTGAATGTGATTTTATTTCTTGGGACAAACCAATAGCTCGTAAATGTCCTAAATGTAATAAACTACTTGTTGAGAAGAAACTCAAGAAAGGCATACAAGTACAATGTGCTGAATGCGATTATAAGGAGGGTCAACAAAAGTAGGTGGAAAATCACCTACTTTTTTCCTGTCTCAAAATCCAAATTTTTGTGAAATGTCTATGGACAAATAGCGAACAATAAGGATATAATTGCATCTTGTTAGGGCTTTTTCTTGATAGAAATAGATTTGTGAAAAAACTTAGCCATGCTGAGTTTTTTTAGTAATATTATTTGCGAAGAATATAATGATCATCAAATATATTTCTTCATTTGGAGGTTTTAATATGACAAACATAACTGTAAACGTAATTGGTGCTGGTCTTGCAGGTAGCGAAGCAGCTTGGCAACTTGCCAATAGAGGAGTAAAAGTAAAGCTGTTTGAAATGAGACCTGTAAAGATGACACCTGCTCATCATACAAGTCAATTTGCAGAATTAGTCTGCAGTAATTCATTGAGAGCAAACACTCTTACAAATGCTGTCGGTGTACTTAAAGAAGAAATGAGACACTTAAATTCGCTTGTAATATCGGCGGCGGATGAGAGCTCGGTTCCAGCGGGCGGTGCACTAGCGGTTGACCGTCATGAATTTGCTGGGAGAATAACAGAGGCCTTAAAAAATCATGAAAATGTTACAGTTGTGAATGAGGAAGTTACTAAGATTCCAGAAGGCCTTACAATTATCGCTACAGGTCCATTAACTTCACCTGAATTATCTGCTCAAATTAAAGAATTAACTGGAGAAGAACATCTTTATTTCTATGATGCTGCTGCTCCTATAATTGAGAAGGATAGCATTGATTTTGACAAAGTATATGTGAAATCAAGATATGATAAAGGTGAAGCGGCATATGTAAACTGTCCAATGAATGAAGAAGAATTCAACAAATTCTATGAAGCCCTTATTTCAGCTGAAACAGTGCCTTTGAAAGAGTTTGAAAAAGAAATTTTCTTTGAAGGCTGCATGCCGATTGAAGTTATGGCTTCAAGAGGGAAGAAAACAATGTTGTTTGGTCCTTTGAAACCGGTTGGGTTAGAAGATCCAAAGACAGGTAAAAGACCGTATGCAGTTATTCAACTACGGCAGGATGATGCTGCAGGTACTTTGTACAATCTTGTAGGATTTCAAACACATCTGAAATGGGGAGCTCAAAAAGAAGTATTACGATTAATTCCAGGTCTTGAGAATGCTGAAATAGTCCGATATGGAGTAATGCATCGTAATACATTCATCAATTCACCAAACGTTTTAAAAGCAACATATCAATTGAAATCACGTCCAGGTCTTTTCTTCGCTGGTCAAATGACTGGTGTGGAAGGATATGTTGAATCAGCCGCTTCTGGATTAATTGCTGGTGTGAATGCAGCGAGACTTGTTATTGGACAAGAACCAATCGAATTCCCTGCAGAAACAGCAATCGGTAGCATGGCAAAATACATTACAACTACAAATGCAAAAAACTTTCAACCTATGAATGCTAACTTTGGATTGTTCCCTGAACTTCCAGAAAAAATCAGAGGAAAGAAAGAACGTAATGAAATGCATGCGAAACGAGCACTATTAACTATTCAGAACTTTGTGACAAATGAGCAATATTAATTGCAAGGGCTACTAAATTGTGTTACTATTTAGTAGCTCTTGTGAGGTGTAAATATATGCAAAACAGAGATCAAATAGTTTTAAATTTCTTACAGTACTTACAATTGGAAAAAAATTATTCTGATTATACCGTTGAATTCTACCATAAGGATATCAACGAATTTTTCATGTTCATAAGTGAACAAAGTATAGAAGACTTACATACAGTATCGTATTTTGATGCACGCCTTTATTTAACGAGGTTATATGAAAAGAATTTAGCAAAGAAGTCAATTGCCCGTAAAACATCTTGTTTACGAAGTTTTTATAAATGGTTAATGCGAGAACAATATGTTCACGATAACCCCTTTGCACTTGTATCATTACCTAAGAAAGAACAAAGGCTTCCTCAATTCTTATATGAAGAAGAGATGAACTCTTTGTTTAAATCGGTAAAAACAGATACATCACTAGGAAAAAGAGACTTAGCTTTAGTAGAGCTTCTTTATGCAACGGGTATTCGAGTAAGTGAATGTTGCGGTTTGCAATTAAAGGATGTTGATTTTTCTCTAGGAACGATTCTCGTTCACGGCAAAGGAAAAAAAGATCGTTATGTACCTTTTGGGAAATATGCGAGTCATGCTCTGCATACTTATATTAGTAATGCAAGAAATGATTTAGTCAAAGGTGTTAAACATGATTGTGTATTTGTGAACTACCGTGGTGAACCTTTATCTGTGAGAGGGGTAAGGTATATTTTAAATCGAATGTTTAATAATGCTTGTAATGAAGGAAGTTTGCATCCTCATATGTTACGTCATAGCTTTGCGACGCATCTGTTGAATAATGGTGCCGATATGAGATCGGTTCAAGAATTACTAGGACATTCTAATATATCTTCTACACAAATATATACCCACGTTACAAAAGAGCAACTTCGCAAAGTTTATCAATCTTCACATCCACGAGCGTAAGCTTATTACGAAAGGAGAAGTATTATGGGAAACTTCCATGCGACAACAATTTTTGCTGTACATCATAATGGAAAGTGTGCAATGTCTGGTGATGGGCAAGTAACATTAGGAAATTCAATTGTAATGAAACATACTGCGAGAAAGGTAAGGAAGCTATTCAGAGGGAAAGTATTGGCTGGTTTCGCAGGGTCAGTAGCGGATGCCTTTACGTTATATGAAATGTTTGAAGGTAAGCTAGAGGAGTACAATGGCAACCTCCAAAGAGCAGCAGTAGAGCTCGCTAAGCAATGGCGAGGCGATAAGATGCTAAGACAGTTAGAAGCCATGTTAATTGTTATGGATAAAGAGAATTTATTGCTTGTATCTGGTACTGGTGAGGTTATTGAACCTGATGACGGTATTCTAGCGATTGGTTCTGGGGGAAGTTATGCATTAAGTGCAGGTAGAGCATTGAAAAGGTATTCAGGCGATAATCTTTCAGCACGTGAAATAGCTGAAGCTGCACTTGATATTGCCGGTGAGATATGTGTATTTACAAACTCAAATATTATAATTGAAGAATTATAAGTCGAGGAGGATACAAGAATGAAAACAAATCGTGCAAATTTAACCCCAAGACAAATTGTAGAAAAATTAGATCAATATATAGTTGGACAAAATGATGCTAAACGTGCAGTCGCAATTGCATTACGAAATAGATATCGCAGAAGCTTATTAAAAGATCAGTTACGTGATGAAGTTGTTCCGAAAAACATATTAATGATTGGACCAACTGGTGTAGGTAAAACAGAAATTGCTCGTCGTATAGCAAAGCTTGTTAATGCTCCATTTGTTAAGGTAGAAGCTACGAAATTTACAGAAGTAGGATACGTGGGCCGCGACGTAGAATCAATGGTTAGAGATTTGGCAGAGTCAGCTATCCGAATTGTAAAAGAAGAAAAAATTCTAAGTGTTAAAGAATTAGCAGAATCCAATGCAAATAAACGACTTGTAGAGTTATTAGTGCCTTCTGAGAAAAAAACATCTCAAATGAAAAACCCTTTCGAAATGTTTTTTGGGGGTAATAATACTGAAGAACAATCAGAGGCAAAGTCTTCTGAAGAAACAAATGTGAAAGAGAAGAGAGCAGCAGTCCAAGCAAAATTGGCAGCTGGTGAATTAGAAAACGAATATGTAACTATCGAAGTAGAAGAACAACCACCTTCTATGTTTGATATGTTACAAGGTTCGGGTATGGAACAAATGGGCATGAATATGCAAGATGCTTTAAGCAATTTAATGCCAAAGAGAAGAAAGAAAAGAAAATTAACAGTGGCTGAAGCTAGATCGGTATTAACGAACGAAGAAGCTTCCAAACTGATTGATATGGATGAAGTAACACAAGAAGCTGTTGAAAGAGCGGAGCAGTCAGGAATTATTTTTATCGATGAAATTGATAAAATTGCAAGTAAATCTTCAGGGGGCTCATCTGCTGATGTTTCAAGAGAAGGTGTACAACGAGATATTCTTCCAGTAGTTGAAGGTTCAACGGTTGTAACGAAGTACGGAGCTGTAAAAACAGATCATGTATTGTTCATTGCGGCTGGTGCATTTCACATGGCAAAGCCGTCTGACCTTATTCCAGAACTACAAGGTAGATTTCCTATTCGTGTAGAACTAAAGAAATTAACAGTAGAGGATTTCCAACGTATTCTTCACGAACCGGATAATGCACTATTGAAACAATATGTAGCTCTTTTAGAAACAGAAGGTATACAAATAGAATTTTCTGACGATGCTATTCGTAGGATTGCAGAAGTAGCGTATGACGTGAATCAAAATACAGATAATATTGGAGCCAGAAGATTGCATACTATATTGGAGAAGCTTCTTGAAGATTTATCATTTGAAGCGCCGGATATAACAATGGACAAAATCGTTATAACACCGCAATATGTAGAGGATAAACTGGGGACAATATCTAAAAATAAAGATTTAAGTCAATTCATTTTGTAATTTATATGTATCTAAGTTCACAATACGTTATTTTCAAGTGATGGAGTAAACTTTCAACAAATCGACATAAAACTAAATATAGCACCCATTAGGAGGAACACAAAAATGAATTTACTTGAAAAAACTAGAAAAATTAATGTAATGCTACAAAGAGCGGCTGGTAAACCAGTTAACTTTAAAGAAATGGCTGAAAGCTTAAGTGAAGTAATTGATTCGAATGTTTATGTAGTAAGTAGAAGAGGTAAATTATTAGGAGTTTCAATCAGTCAACAAATTGAAAATGAGCGTATGAAGAAAATGTTTGAAGATCGTCGTTTCCCAGAGGATTATACAAACAGCTTGTTCAACCTTCAAGAAACTTCATCTAACCTTGATGTAAACAGCGAATACACTGCGTTTCCTGTAGAAAACAAAGATTTATTCATGAGTGGTTTAACAACAGTTGTACCAATTATCGGTGGAGGAGAAAGATTAGGAACATTAATTCTTGCTCGTCTACACGATAAATTCAATGATGATGATTTAATTCTTGCGGAATATGGTGCTACTGTAGTAGGAATGGAAATCCTACGCGAAAAAGCTGAAGAAATCGAAGGAGAAGCTCGTAGTAAAGCAGTAGTACAAATGGCTATTAGCTCTTTATCATACAGTGAATTAGAAGCAATTGAACATATTTTTGAAGAGTTAAATGGTAACGAAGGTTTATTAGTAGCTTCAAAAATTGCTGACCGTGTAGGAATTACACGATCTGTTATCGTAAACGCATTACGTAAGTTAGAAAGTGCTGGTGTAATTGAATCCCGTTCTTTAGGTATGAAAGGAACATACATTAAAGTATTAAATGATAAGTTTTTAGTTGAATTAGAAAAATTAAAAAATCATTGAAAATAAAACCCTACCATCATATGGTAGGGTTTTTCATTTTTTGTTAAATACATAAGCAAAAATCCTTATACTCGAATATTAAGGAAACGTAAATTTTGCATAAAAACATTAAAGGAATATTAAAATCGAAAAAAAATTATCGGAAATATTACTAAAAAACGTGACCTTACTCCTATTGTATTTTCATACGAAAGCTTTGTTTTTTTAGCTAATTAGGAGAAAAATGAGAATTTTGTCGAAAAAATAGTTACTAATACTAGAAATACAACTTAAGTCAGATATTTTTAACATAATCATAGTGTTTTTAAAGAAAAATGCACTTTTGTAAATCTATATAAAATAGGTATATAGTAGGCGTTATTTTTTTAAAAAATTCATTATTATGTATATAACGACAAAATGGTACAATTATGAAATGGTAAAAAATGATGAACTTTATGATTATTATAAAAATACTAATTTTAAAGAAGCTATAATTAATTATTCCTGATTTTTGAATAATTTTTTTAGTAAATATAGGAAATCCTACATAGTCATTAACGTGGGCATTATTTACAATTGGTGAATGAGATTGGAATATAGTACATAACTACTTATTTTATAGATGTAATAGAGGTGTAGAAAAATGTCGATAATATCGGGAACAATTCTTACGTTAGAGCAAGCGATGAACTATGCTGCAACTAAGCAAAAAGTCATCTCTGACAATATTGCAAATAGTGATACTCCTAACTATAAAGCCAAAAGTGTTAGTTTTAGCAAGATGTTGGAAGATGAAATGCAAGGTTCATTGGTAGCGAATAGAACAGATCGTAGACATATCAACTTTACGAATAGCAATGATTCAGCTTCAGGGGTATATGTGAATCAAAATGTTGCATACAATCATAACGGTAATAGTGTTGATGTTGATAAAGAAATGAGTGACTTAGCTACGAATGCGATTTATTTCAATGCTCTAACAGACCGAATAATAGGTAAGTTTCAGTCGTTAGAAAATGTAATAAAGGGAGGTAAATAAGCATGACGATGTTCCATAGTATGAATACAACAGCATCGGCTCTAACGGCACAAAGACTTAGAATGGATGTAATAGCATCTAATATGGCTAATGTCGATACTACTAGAGGTAAGTATGTAAATGGTGAATGGGTACCATATCAAAGAAAAATGGTTGTATTACAACCAAAAGACGCTGGATTTTCTAGCTTCTTAAATAAAGCGATGGGTAGTAATTCCTCTGCTGGTCAAGGTGTTCAAGTTTCAAAAATAATCAATGATGAAACGCCTGCTAAAATGGTCTATGATCCAAATCACCCTGATGCAAACAATGAAGGGTATGTAGCGATGCCAAATGTAGATCCTTTAAGAGAGACAGTAGATTATATGAGTGCTACACGGTCTTATGAAGCAAATGTCACTGTATTTAATGCGGCTAAGAACATGATGATGAAAGCACTTGAAATCGGAAAATAGATTGGAGAATGAATTATGAACGTATTTGGCATAAATTCTAGTAGTATTTCACCTATTGATCAATCAACTAGAAATACGGTTACGCCTGGGGAGGCACAAAAGCAATTTACGACATTACTGAAAGAATCAATTGATAAGGTAAATAATGCTCAAATTGAATCAGATGTTTTAACAGAGAAGATGGCAAGAGGAGAACAAGTAGACTTACATAACGTATTAATCACTTCAAAGAAAGCTGGTATTATGCTTTCTACTACTTTAGAGGTAAGAAACAAAGCAATTGAGGCATATCAAGAAATTATGAGAATGCAAGTATAACATTCATCCCTTCCTTATTAGAGTTATGTTTGACAAGTTTTAACGGAGCATAGAGAGAAAACAAAGTAGTTGGGGGATCAAGATGAATGAAAAAGTAATGAATTTTAAAAATAAGATTGCAGCCATTTGGGGAGGACGAACAAAAAAGCAAAAAGCTATCTTTATTGGAACGGTAGTGACTGTAATTGCATTTGTAGTTGGTGCAACTTGGTATTTATCTAGACCAACAATGGTGCCGTTGTATTCAAATTTATCTCCTTCTGAAACAGGGACAATAAAAGAAAACCTTGACGCAAGAGGTGTACCGTATGAAATTACAGATGCTGGAAAAAGCATATCCGTCCCTCAAGAGCAAGTAGATACATTAAAAGTTGACTTAGCGGCAGAAGGGATACCTGAATCAGGAGGAATTGATTATTCGTTTTTTGGTCAAAATGCCGGAATAGGTATGACTGATAATGAATTCAACGTATTGAATCTTGAGGCAATGCAAACGGAATTAGCGAATTTAATCAAGGGTATTGAAGGAGTTAATGATGCTAAAGTAATGATTTCGCTACCTGAGAAGGGTGTATTTGTGACTGATGCGAATGAACAAGCATCTGCATCGATCGTTTTAGATACAAAGCCTGGTTACAAGTTTGAAGATGAGCAAATAAAAGCATTGTATCATTTAGTCTCTAAGAGTGTTCCTAATCTTCCAACAGAGAACATTGTGATTATGAATCAGGATTTCGAGTATTATGACTTGAAAGAAAACAGCAAGATGACTAATGCTGGTGAGATTGCAAATCAACTAGATATTAAGAAAGAAATCGAACGTGATATACAACGACAAGTTCAAAACATGCTTGGTACGATTATGGGAAGAGATAAAGTAGTTGTGTCCGTAACAGCAGATGTTGACTTTGCTAAAGAAAAATCAGAACACAATTTAGTAGAGCCAGTTGATCCAGATAATATGGAAGGTATAGCAGTAAGTGCACAACGTCTCACAGAAACATACACTGGTACTGGTGCACCTGGTGGAGTTCCACAGGGTGGAGAACCAGCAGATACATTAGCGCCAGGATATCAAGAAGGTACGAATGGTAATGGGGATTATGAGAAGACGGAAGAAACGATTAATAATGAAGTAAACAGAGTTCGAAAAGAAATCGTTGAAAGTCCTTATAAAGTAAGAGATCTTGGAATTCAAGTTATGGTAGAACCACCAGTAGCAGATGATCCAAATTCCTTACCTCAAGAAAGTTTGGATGATATTACACAAATCTTAGGTACGATTGTTCGTACAACAGTTGATAAAGATGCGAACCCAGAAGGTTTAACAGATGAGGAGTTAGAAGATAAAATTGCTGTTTCTGTACAAGAATTTAACGGGAAAGTGAATTTTGATACTGAAGAGAAGAGTGTTATACCAATTTGGGTATACATTGTGGGTGGAATTTTAGTAGTAGCATTAATAATTGCTATTGTTCTATATATACGTGCTCGTAAACGTAGAAATGAAGAGGAAGAAGAGTTTTTATTTGATGAAGAGGAAGAAGAGGAGATACCTGATGTCAATGAAGAACTGATGACTGAAGGAGCTCAGAAACGAAAACAACTTGAGAAATTGGCTAAAGAAAAACCAGAAGAGTTTGCAAAATTACTGCGAACTTGGTTAACACAAGACTAGGGGGAAATGCAGTTGTCAAAGAAAGATAAAAAAGGAGGATTAACGGGTAAACAAAAAGCTGCCATCTTGCTTATTTCCTTAGGTCCTGATGTGTCAGCATCCGTTTATAAACATCTTTCTGAAGAAGAAATCGAAAGGTTGACGTTAGAAATTTCAAGCGTTAGAAAAGTTGATTCAACTGAAAAGGAAAATGTCTTAGATGAATTTCATAATATAGCGTTAGCTCAAGATTATATTACACAAGGTGGAATTGGCTATGCTAAACAAGTGCTAGAAAAAGCACTTGGAAGTGAACAAGCAGCAGCCATTATTAATAGGTTAACTTCATCGTTACAAGTTAGACCATTTGACTTTGCTAGAAAGGCTGAGCCGGCTCAGATTTTGAATTTTATACAAAATGAACATCCCCAAACGATTGCACTAATATTATCTTATTTAGATCCTTCGCAAGCGGGACAAATATTATCGGAATTACCACAAGAAGTTCAGGCTGATATAGCGAGACGTATCGCAATTATGGATAGTACATCGCCAGAAATAATTAATGAAGTTGAACAAATACTTGAAAGGAAACTATCGGCTACTGTAACACAAGATTATACTCAAACGGGTGGCGTAGAAGCAGTTGTTGATGTTTTAAATGGAGTAGATCGTACAACGGAGAGAACGATTCTAGATGCTTTAGAAATCCAAGATCCAGAATTGGCTGAAGAGATTAAGAAGAGAATGTTTGTATTTGAAGATATCGTTACATTGGATGGTAGAGCCATTCAACGTGTTATCCGTGATTCGGAGAACGATGATCTTAAGTTGGCGTTGAAAGTTGCAAGTGAGGAAGTTAAGTCTGTCCTATTTAAAAACATGTCCAAACGTATGGTTGAAACATTTACTGAAGAAATGGAGTATATGGGACCAGTGCGTCTAAGAGATGTAGAAGAAGCTCAATCCCGCATAGTAGCAGTTATCAGAAGGTTGGAAGAGTCTGGTGAAATCGTAGTGGCTCGTGGCGGAGGAGATGATATTATTGTCTAGAATTATTAAATCTCCTTGGACAAATAACGAATCTACAGAACGGAAAATAATAGAGATTAAATCTTTGCCAAATTTTGATTTGTCACCCCATGAGCAAGAAGAAGAAAACATCGTTTTTAATCAAAGAGAAATTGATGAAATCTTCAACAAGGCGAATGGTGAAGCAGAAGCGATTATACAAGCAGCAAATCAGCAAGGAGAAGCAATAAGGGCTGAAATTGAAGCAGAAAAGCAACATTGGCAAGAAGTTGATCGCCGACAGCTCGAAGAAGACGCAAGAAGAATTGGATATGAAGATGGTTGTTCTATGGGTAGACAACAAGGTTATGAAGAAATGCATGAACAAATAGAACATGCAAAAAATATAGTTGAATTATCCAAGAACGATTATAAAAACTATCTACAATCTTCTGAGAAAACAATTTTGGAATTGTCTGTTCAAATTGCTGAAAAAATTATCGATACTGAATTAAAAACTAGCAAAGATGTAATACTATCCATTGTTAAAAAAGTAATTAAAGAAGCAAGAGAGTATCGTGAAGTAAGACTAATGATTCATCCAAATAATTATGAAAATATATTATTGCAAAAAGAAGAGTTGCAAGGGATTTTTCCTAAAGAAACCGATTTTTATATTTTTCCAGATGATGAGATTGATGAGACAAGCTGTATCATTGAATCTTCTAATGGAAGAATAGATGCAAGTATAGATAGTCAGCTTAATGAAGTAAAACAAAAATTATTGGAAATTTTGGAAGGGGAATAATATTTTGAAAGCTGAAGAATTATTACCTTTCATTTCCGATCTGGATACGTATAAAAAATATGGCCGAGTAAAACGTGTAGTAGGATTAATGATCGAGTCCCAAGGACCTGAAAGTTCAATTGGTGATGTTTGCTATATTCATGTTGGAGCGAAAAGTCAAAAAAAAATAATTCGTGCTGAAGTAGTTGGGTTTAAAGAAGAAAACATCATTTTAATGCCTTATACAGAGGTTAATGAAATTGCTCCAGGATGTCTTGTTGAAGCAACTATGCGACCGCTAGAAATAAAAATTGGTTCAGCTATGATAGGCAGTGTAATAGATCCATTAGGATTACCTTTAGATGGATCGAGTTTGCCTACAGGTTTAGCAACTGTTGGTACAGAAGCAATACCACCAAATCCAATGGAACGACCACCGATAAATGAAAGCATCGAGGTTGGAGTACGATTAATTGACAGTCTACTTACTGTTGGTAAAGGGCAACGTGTTGGGATATTTGCTGGAAGTGGTGTAGGAAAAAGTACGCTTCTAGGTATGATTGCCCGTAATACAACGGCGGATATTAATGTAATAGGCTTAATTGGTGAGCGAGGTAGAGAAGTAAGAGAGTTTATTGAACGCGATTTAGGACCTGAAGGTTTATCTCGTTCCATAGTAGTAGTCGCTACATCTGATTCCCCAGCCTTAATGAGAATAAAAGGAGCTTATACAGCAACTGCTATAGCAGAGTACTTTAGAGATAAAGGTTTAAATGTCATGTTGATGATGGATTCAGTTACTCGTGTAGCGATGGCGCAAAGGGAAATAGGCTTAGCAGTAGGAGAACCACCTACTACAAAAGGTTATACTCCTTCCGTATTTGCGATATTACCAAAATTGTTAGAGAGAACTGGAACTAATCAATTAGGGACAATTACGGCCTTTTACACGGTTTTAGTAGATGGGGATGATATGAACGAACCTATAGCTGATACAGTCCGTGGGATATTAGATGGTCATTTCGTCTTAGATCGCTCATTAGCTAATAAAGGTCAGTATCCTGCTGTTAACGTTTTAAAAAGTATCTCAAGGCTGATGAATCACATTGTTGATGAGGAACATGTTAAAAGTGCAGAAAAGCTAAGGGAAATGCTCGCAAAATACATAGAGAATGAAGATTTAATTAACATTGGAGCATACAAAAAAGGTTCATCAAAAGAAATTGATGAGGCAATTCTTAAGTATCCTGAAATCATTTCGTTTTTAAAGCAAGGTGTAGACGAAGCGGTTAGTAAGCAAGATAGTGTACATCGTCTAATTAGTTTGATTGGAAGTGTTTAATTAAATGATGAATTATCAGTATAAATTTGACAAAATACTGACCATACGCGAGAAAGAAAAAAATGATGCATTTTCAAAATATAGTGAAGCTAAAAAGAAATTCGAAGAGGTAGCAGAAAAGCTTTATAAACTTTTAAAGAAAAAGGAAGAATTGCAAGATTTCCAACAGATTAAATTACGAGAAGGATTATCGGTTTTAGAGGTACGGCATAACCAAATTTTTATGGATAATTTAGAAAAAATGATTAACCAGTATCAACAAGAAGTAATTGTAGCACGTAAACGAATGAATGCTCAGCAAGTGATTTTAATAGAGAAGAACATCGAAGTGAAAAAGTATGAAAAAATCAAAGAAAAAGATTACGAGAATTTCTTAGCAATTAATAGAATTCAAGAAAACAATCAGATGGATGATGTTTCTATTCAAACATTTTTGAGCAAAGAAAATTAGGTGATTGTATGGCGAAAAAAAAAGTAGAAGTGAATGAATCTAAAAAAGAAGAAAAACCATACAATAAATTTCAATGGTTTTTGTTCGCTATCGTTATTCCTGTCTTTTTTGCAATCTTTATATTGTTAATTGTACTATCCGTTGCTGGAATAAATGTCTTTAAATGGTCAGAAGATATAGGCAGTAAAATCCCTTTAGTTTCGAATCTAGTAAATGATGAAAAAGGGAACTCAGAAAAGGATATTCAAAAACAAATTGTAAATCTTGAAGGCGACATAAAAGATCGTGATGCAGAAATTGAGAAATTAGAAAGCATCATAGATGGAAAAGATTCTGAAATAAAGAAAGCAGATATAGAAAAGCAAAGATTAGAGGAAGAAATAAAAAAATTAAAAGAAAATAAACCTACTCAAAGTAAAAGCGAAGATAACCGAGCAATTAAAGACATTATTCGTACTTATGAATCAATGTCGCCTAAAAAAGCTGCTCCAATTATAACAGCATTACCAACGGAAGAAGCTATGAAAATACTGTCCAATATGAAAGCTGAAACATTGGCGAAAATATTAGAACAAATGGCTCCTGTTGATGCGGCTAAATTCACAAAACAATTGACAATCGAAAGTGAAAAAGACAATCAAGCGCAATAATCCAGTCAATTTGAAAGGAGGTGAAATGAGTGAACGTAATGATGTTGGCACCAAGTCAAAGTAAAGCATTAAATGTATCTACAGCTTCGAAAGGAGAAGGCGTTTCTTCGACAAGCAAGTTCGGCGATGTTTTATCCCAAACGCTTAAGCCTTCTGAGGGAGAATCGATGGATGATAGTGGTGTGTCATCTGAACAAATGGAGAAAATTACTTCCTTACTAGATTTCTTGAAGCTCGACGATATAACTGATATTGAACATGGTGAAGAATTGGCTAATGAAATAATGGGTAGTATGAATGAACTTCAAAACCACCCATTGTTAGCGGAAATATTAGGGGGAAATGGTCAAGAAGAACTGCTTGCATCCCTAATTGGTATGAATGAACTAAACCCTAATGATGAATTAATGGCATCTTTAAATTCTATTAATGATGAATCTGGACAAAAACTAGATTTAATCCAACATTTAGGAGATGTTGTTGATAAATTGTTAGGTGAAATGAAAAATCTTGCATCTATGAATGGATCGATACAGAATGCAGACAGTGTTCTGAAGTTCAGTAAGATTTTTACATTGTTAAAAAATAAAATAGATTTATCAAACAAGCAGTTGGAGCAATTGGATGCTTTAAAACATTCTCTTGAAAAAGTTGTCATGAAGTTGGATCAAATATTAGGTACTTCTGTTAAAGGTAATTTTGCGACGATTTTTAATCGTCAAAGGTCTCTTGATGCACAATTACAACTTCAAAATGTGAATTCCTTTAATAATTTGAAACAAGACGTGGGTATTCAAACTCTTAAGCAAGCTGGTATGACTTCTGGCATAGTAAATTCTTCAGGAAATGAAAGTATTACAACGCATAATCCATTTATAACAATGTCTAAAGTAGAACAATATGTACTAACTGTTCCGACCACTAGGACACCTGTAAATCAAGAAGAGTTCATGAAAGCTTTTGAAAATTTATTAAGTAAAGCAAAGTTTTCAAATAGTAATGGAATTCAAAAGTTATTTATCAAGTTAAACCCAGAAAGTTTAGGTTCATTACGAATTGAGCTTGTTCAAAAAGATGGGATGATGATGGCGAAAATTATCGCGTCCACAAAAGGAGCAAAAGAACTTTTGGATTCTCAATTGCAAGGTCTGAAACAGTCTTTTGTTAACCAAAATATTCAAGTTGAAAAAATTGAAGTTTCACAATCATTTACTAATTTGTCTCAAGAAAGAAACTTGCAGAAGGAACAAAATCAGCAACAAAATCAGCATAAAGAACAGCAACAAGTAGTAGATGAAGAAGAAGTGAAGGATGATTTCCAAAATCAATTTAAGGAAGCTTTAATACAAGCAGAAATGTAGGTGAGAAAACATGGCAAGTATTGATCCTTCTTATTATTTATCTAATAATCAACAAGAACAGCGGAAAAATAATGGAAGTGTATTAGGAAAAGATGAGTTTTTAAAAATACTAATGGTCCAGCTTCAGAATCAAGATCCGATGAATCCGATGGACGATAAAGAATTTATTGCACAAATGGCTCAATTCTCTACTTTGGAACAGATGACAAACATGGCAGTCAGTTTTGAAAAATTAGCAAATGTACAGATGCAGAGTCAAATGATAGCCTACAATGAATTTATTGGAAAAGAAGTAAAATGGCATAAAATAACTTACGGTGACAAAACGGAAGAATATCCAGAGGGTAAACCGAGTGTTCAAGAGGGAACAGGTGTGGTTTCAAAGGTTCAATATAAAGATGGATCAGTTATATTTGAATTACAGGATGGTACTCAACTTGAACCTGGGAATATTTCAGAGGTAATAGACAGTTCTTCTAGCTCTGGTGGTGCAAGTAATAATCTAATACAGGCGAGTGAATTAATAGGTAAATCTGTAACTTGGAAGAAGGATGAAACAGAACAATCAAGCATAGTGAAATCCGTATCCTATAAAGATGGAAAAGTAATGTATGAACTATCTGATGGAACCCAATTGACTGCCAATCAAATAATTAAGATTTCATCTGTGTAAGGGGTGGAATATTGATGAAAACAAATTTTCATCCGTTTCAACCCACTCCAATTGTTACAAGTAAAAATGTACATCAGTTAAATCAAAATAACAATAGAGTTAAGGGACGCTTTGCTACTGAGCTTCAACAAAGTATTAATAACTCATCAAACAGTTTAAGTATTAGCAAACATGCCCAAACACGAATGCAACAAAGAAACATAGAAATACACCCTGAAATGTGGGCGAAAGTTGAAAAAAGAATAAGTGAAGCAAAAAAATTGGGAGTAAAGGATTCACTTGTTCTGTTGAATAATGCTGCATTGATAGTAAGTGCAAAGAACAATGTTGTGGTAACTGCTATGGGGCGTGAAGAAGCTAGTTCACAAATCTTCACTAATATTAATGGAACAATACTATTAGATTAATGGCTGGACCTTATTAGGAGGCCGATGATCGTGGATTGACAGAAGCGGTCAGTACGAAAGGAGAAAAAACATGCTACGTTCGATGTATTCAGGAATTAGTGGTTTGAAAAACTTTCAAACAAAACTAGATGTAATAGGTAATAATATTGCTAACGTTAATACTTTTGGTTATAAGAAGAGTCGGGTAGTTTTTAAAGATTTAATAAGTCAAACAGCACAAGGAGGAACAGCATCTAATGAAACAACGCGTGGTGGAACAAATCCAATGCAAATTGGCTTAGGTGCTCAATTAGGAGCAATCGATACTATTCACACTGAAGGGAATTCGCAATTTACTGGGAGACCATTAGATTTTAAGATAGCTGGAGATGGATATTTCATAGTTGGTGCAGATGGAGATACAAATCCTAGTTATACAAGAGCTGGGAATTTTTATATCGATGACAAAGGTGCTTTAGTTAACGGAGATGGTTTATACGTTTTACAAGATGATTTCACAAAAATAACAATTCCAGAAGGCGCCACAAGTATGTCCGTTGGGAAGGATGGAGTTGTGACTGTTATAGATGCAAATGGAACTGAACCTGTACCAATTGGAAGAATTGGGTTAGCTAAATTTAATAATACAGGTGGTTTATTGAAAACTGGTAGTAATTTATTTAAACCTAGTCCAAGTTCAGGTCCAGCGATTATTGATGAAACTGTAAGAGCAACTCTCGGTACAATTGAATCAAGCATGCTCGAAATGTCCAACGTAGACTTATCTGAAGAATTCACAGAGATGATCGTAGCACAACGTGGTTTCCAAGCAAATACGCGTATCATTACAACATCAGATGAAATACTTCAAGAACTAGTAAACTTGAAACGATAATGTGAGGGAGGGGTGGAGCTGAGGGCGCATGTTCTCTAGCTCCACATTACATGATTAAAGTTACAAGGTTAAACGGAAAAAGCTATAATATCAATGCTTTATACATAGAAATGGTTGAGAGTAATCCTGATACAACAATAACACTATCAAATGGTAAGAAATATGTAGTGAAAGAATCAGAACAAGAGATTTTGCAATCTATACATAGCTATTATAAATCTATTTCAATGTTTGGTCGTCCGGAAACTATGGGGGGTTACGATGAAGAAGAATAAGCTTTTGGTGATAATGCTGGGGATACTAATTGCGATTACTTTAGCTGGAGTAGTTGCACTTGTAATCATTTTGAAAACAGATGGAAGTGCTGCTGAAGGTAAAGAGCCTTCTGCTGATGAACTTGTAAAGGTTTCGGTAGAAGTACCGGAGATAACAACGAATCTAGCTGATAATGGTTTTATCAAAATAAAATTCACAATTCAAGCAAATAACGAGGATGCAAAAACAGAATTAGAGAAACGTAATTTCCAAGTACAAAATATTATAATAGCAGAGTTATCAGAATTAAAAGCAGAGGATTTTAAAGGTAAAAAAGGACAAGAGAATTTGCAAGAAAAATTAAAAACGAGAATAAACAGCATAATGCAAACAGGAAGTGTAGAACAGGTATATATTACCTCCTCGATTATCCAATAAAGATTGCTGCTCGAGCTTTAATTTTTTGCGATATTGGGAGGTGAGGATCGTTGTCTAGCGAAGTGTTATCACAAAAAGAAATTGATGCTTTACTTTCTGCCATCTCAACTGGTGAGATGAATGCAGAAGAATTAAAGAAAGAAGATACAGAAAGAAAAGTAAAAGTTTATGATTTTAAAAGAGCTTTACGCTTTTCGAAAGATCAAATTCGAAGTTTAACTCGTATTCATGAGAATTTTGCTAGGTTATTAACTACTTTTTTCTCTGCACAATTAAGAACATATGTGCAAATAACTGTTGCTTCGGTAGATCAAATTCCATATGAAGAATTTATACGTTCTGTTCCGAAAATGACAATTTTGAATGTATTTGAAGTACCTCCATTAGATGGAAGAATTGTTATGGAGGTTAATCCACATATTGCTTATGCTATGATGGATCGAGTGTTAGGTGGTAGAGGAGCAAGTGTAAATAAAGTAGATAGTTTAACAGAGATTGAAACGAAGATTATGTCTAACTTGTTTGAACGAGGAGCTGAAAATTTACAAGAGGCATGGGCAAATATAATAGACATTGATCTTATACTATCCGAATTTGAAGTGAATCCACAGTTTTTACAGATGGTTTCACCAAATGAAACAATTATTGTTATTTCTTTAAATACACAAATTGGTGAAGCGACTGGAATGATTAATATATGTATTCCACATGTTGTTTTAGAACCAATTATTCCTAAGTTGTCTGTACATTATTGGATGCAAACATCAAAGAAAGAAAGACAACCTGATGAAATAAACGTTTTAGAGAAACGAATTAAAAGGGCTGAACTACCTGTTGTAGCCGAAATTGGAACAACAGAAATTTCAATACGTGATTTCTTGTTGCTTAATATGGGAGATATTATAGATTTGAATACTCATTTGGAGAGCCCTTATTTGATAAAAGTAGGAGATACGCCTAAATTTATTGGTCAACCTGGATTGGTTGGTAAAAAAATGGCCATCCAAATTTTAGATACCTTTAGGGGGGGAGACGACGAAGATGATAAGTGAAGATATGTTATCTCAAGATGAAATTAATGCTTTATTAAATGGCTTAAACGACGATGATGACCTTGGGGTAGAAACTCCTCCTATTAGTGAATATTTGAGTCCTGTTGAACAAGATGCGTTGGGTGAAATTGGAAATATTTCTTTTGGGAGCTCTGCTACTGCACTGTCTACATTATTAAGACAAAAAGTAGATATTACTACTCCAACAGTTACATTGATAGATCGTCAATTTTTGAAAGAAGAGTTTCCACATCCGTATGTGGCAATTCAAGTAAACTATACAGTTGGTTTTGATGGTTTGAATTTACTTGTAATTAAACAAAGCGATGCTGCAATTATTGCGGATTTGATGCTTGGTGGGGATGGAAGAAATCCGTCTGATTTATTAGATGAAATACAATTGAGTGCAGTACAAGAAGCTATGAATCAAATGATGGGATCTGCTGCAACATCTATGTCTACCATATTCAATAAGAAGGTGGATATTTCACCACCTAGTATTGATTTATTGAATATACACACAGGACAAGGAGAAGATAGTATTCCTCCTGATAATTTATTAGTCAAGGTTTCTTTTAGATTAAGAATAGGTGATTTAATAGATTCTAATATTATGCAATTATTACCTGTGAAATTCGCTAAGGATTTAGTGAGTGAACTAATGCAAACAACATCTGAAGTGGAAGAAGTACAATTGAACGAACCGGTAGCATCTCATACTGAATCATCTATAGAAACAATGAATACTTATGTTGAACAGGCGGTAAGTCAAGAACAATACATGACACCACCAGGAAGTATACAGCAACAAAGTATACCGCAACAAAGTGTGCCGCAACAAAGCGTACCGCAGCAATACGGTTCACAATATGCTCAACCATCTCAACCGGTTAACGTTCAACCAGCAAGTTTTTCAAGCTTTCAACCGTATCAATTACAGGAATCTGAAGCTAAAAATCTTGATATGCTTTTAGATATTCCATTACAAGTAACAGTTGAACTAGGTAGAACAAAGAAAACAGTGAAAGAAATATTAGAACTTTCCAGCGGCTCCATTCTGGAATTAGATAAATTAGCAGGGGAACCAGTTGATATCCTTGTTAATAATCGCTTAATTGCTACTGGTGAAGTTGTGGTAATTGATGAGAACTTTGGTGTCCGAGTAACAGATATTATAAGTCAAACGGACCGAATTAAAAAATTAAGATAATGCATGGGGGTAACTGTAAATGGCTCAAAGAATTTTAATCGTAGATGACGCAGCATTTATGAGAATGATGATTAAAGATATTCTTACAAAAAATGGTTTCGAAGTGGTAGCTGAAGCTGCAGATGGAGTGCAAGCAGTAGAGAAATATAAAGAGACACAACCAGATTTAGTAACGATGGATATTACAATGCCTGAAATGGATGGTATTACTGCATTAAAGCAAATCAAACAAATCAATCCAGCTGCAAAAGTAATAATGTGTTCAGCAATGGGGCAACAAGCAATGGTAATTGATGCGATTCAAGCTGGAGCACGTGACTTTATTGTAAAGCCATTCCAAGCGGATCGTGTTCTTGAAGCAATTAATAAAACATTAAGTTAATTCTATTAAGTTTTACACCCCTACTTTAAGAATTGTTTAATAGTTCTTAAGTAGGGGACACCTTTCCATAAAATATTTTTACATCTTTTAATATGTTGAGAAACTTCTTAACTAATATTTCAATATATATTCAACGGTAAGAGGGAGTAAGTAATTTTGACTTTCATAACAAAATTGATTAAAGCGTTCGGTATTGTGATTTTTCTATCATTTTCATACTTAGGTGTTGTTAGCGCTGAGGAAATAGATCAATCTGTAAAAGATGCTTATACTAATCCAGATAAATCTAAAGAGGAAAAGTCTGAAGATAAAACGTCTTCAGAGAATGCTATAAATACTAAAACCTCTTCAACAAGCTTTACTTTTTCAGATTTTTTTCGCATGATTGCTGCAACTATCTTTGTAGTTGCGCTTCTTTATTTTATGCTTCGCTTTTTGAATAATAAGAACAAAGGATTTCAAAGAGATAAAATAATAATAAACTTGGGTGGTACAAGCTTAGGGAGTAATAAGTCCATTCAAATTGTTAAAATTGGTGGGAACATTTATGTTTTAGGTGTTGGAGAAGATGTACAACTTCTCACACAAATTACAAATGAGACTGAAATTGAACATATATTATCTACTTACAACCAAACAGTAGATCAAAAATTAGTTCCCTCAGATGTATTAACAAAGTGGTTAAAAAAAAATAAAAATGAATCAGATAATAATAATGATCAATTTGCCGAACAATTAAAACAGCAGTTAAATGAAATGAAAAATAATCGTAAACAATTACGTGAAGAAATAGAGAAGAAGGTGAACACTGATAATGAATGAGTTTATGGAATTCTTTAATAACAGTGATCCTTCTAATGTATCTACGTCAATTAAATTAATGCTTGTATTAACGGTTTTATCGCTAGCTCCTAGTATATTAATTTTAATGACTTGTTTTACTAGAATTATTATTGTATTAGGTTTTGTTAGGACCTCGTTGGCAACGCAGCAAATGCCTCCTACACAGGTGTTGATTGGTATTGCATTGTTTATGACATTTTTTATAATGGCACCGACATTTCATGAGGTGAATGAACAAGCTTTAACTCCTTTGTTTAAGGAAGAGATTAATTTAGAACAAGCGTATGAAAAGGCATCGGTCCCACTTAAAGAATTCATGAGCACCCATACGAGACAGAAGGATTTAGAATTATTTCTTTCCTATGCAGAAATGGAACGTCCAGAAAGCATCAAAGATATCCCATTAACTGCATTAGTACCCGCGTTTGCAATTAGTGAAATTAAAACAGCATTTCAGATAGGATTTATGATTTTTATCCCGTTCTTAGTTATAGACATGATTGTCGCCAGTGTTTTGATGTCTATGGGTATGATGATGCTGCCACCTGTTATGATTTCATTACCATTTAAAATATTATTGTTTGTGTTAGTTGATGGTTGGTACTTAGTAGTGAAATCTTTATTACAAAGCTTTTAGTTGGTGAGAAAAAATGAGTCCAGAATTTGTAATTAATGTAGCAGAAAGAGGTATTTACACGGTTTTGATTATCAGTGGACCACTTCTTATACTTGCTCTTGTTATTGGTTTAATAGTCAGTATTTTTCAGGCAACTACGCAAATTCAAGAACAGACGTTGGCGTTTGTTCCAAAAATAGTTGCAGTATTATTAGGTATGATTCTTTTCGGTCCGTGGATGTTAACACATATGATTTCATATGCTACCGAGATTTTTTCCAATCTAAATAGGTTTATAGGGTAATCGAATGGATGCAATGATTCCTTCATTATCTGGATTTTTATTAGTTCTTGTGCGAATAACATCGTTCTTTGTAACGATGCCAATATTCTCATATAGAACAATACCAGCAACTCATCGTATTGGATTAAGCTTTTTTTTGGCTTGGATTATGTATTATACAATTGAAATTCCCGATATAGCATTCGATGAGACATTTATTTTACTCGTTTTAAAAGAAGCTTTGGTTGGATTAATGATTGGTTTTGTTGCGTACATGATCTTAACTGCCATTCAAATAGCTGGTGGTTTTATTGATTTTCAAATGGGTTTCGCAATAGCGAATGTAATTGATCCACAAACAGGCGCACAAAATCCATTAATGGGTCAATATTTACACACTATAGCGCTTTTGTTTTTGTTAGCTACTAATGGTCACCATCTTTTATTAGATGGAATATTTTACAGCTACAAATTTATTCCTATTGATCAAGGCTTTGCGCTTTTTGGAAATCAAGATTTATTGGAGTTTGTAGTTAAAAGCTTTAACCAATCGTTTATTATAGCTTTCCAAATGGCTATTCCAGTCGTAGGTAGCTTGTTTATCGTCGATATAGCTCTTGGTATTCTGGCTCGAACAGTGCCTCAATTAAATATATTTGTTGTTGGTATACCTATTAAAATAGCAGTAAGCTTTCTTGTTTTACTAATTGTAATTGGTGTAATGATGACAGTTGTAGGACACTTGTTTGAATATTTACTAGTGACGATGAGAGGTTTAATGGAACTGATTGGAGGAGCATAAATGGAATGGCTTTCACTTGATTTGCAGTTCTTTTCTGGTGAGAAAACTGAAAAAGCTACACCAAAGAAACGACAAGATTCAAGGAAAAAAGGGCAAGTGGCTAAAAGCCAGGATGTCAATACAGCAATTGTGTTGTTGGTTGGTTTCGCCTTGCTATCTTTTCTAGGTGGTTACTTAAAAGATATTGTTCTTGAAATTTATCGAGTTTCATTTGAAGAATTTATGTTGATGCCATTAACAGAAGCAAATCTACATATTATATTTTTGAGAATGGTGGAGAAAGCAGCATATTTTATGGCACCTATAATGGTGGCAGTTCTACTTGGTGGTGTGATAGCCAATTATATTCAAGTAGGTTTTCTGTTTTCACCTGAGTCGATTCAATTTAAGTTAAGTAAAATAGACCCGATTCAAGGGTTTAAAAGAATTTTTTCTTTAAGGGCAATAGTAGAACTATTAAAATCTATTTTAAAAATTTCATTAGTAGGTTTAGTAGTGTTTTGGGTTATTTGGGGTAGGATGGATGAAATATTAATTCTTTCACAAAAATCGGTAGGGGCAGCATTTGCGACTATAGCAGATATTACAGTTAAAGTTGGACACTTTATGCTTCAATAGTTTTGTTGGTATTGGCAATCTTTGATTATATGTATCAAAAATATGATTTTGAGAAAAATATTCGAATGTCTAAGCAAGATATTAAAGATGAACATAAAAACATAGAAGGTGATCCATTAATAAAATCAAGGATTAAGCAAAGACAACGTGAAATGGCTATGCAAAGAATGATGCAAGAAGTACCCCATGCAGATGTGGTAATAACAAATCCGACGCACTTTGCTGTAGCAATTAAATATGATGAAAACAAAATGGATGCGCCTTATGTTGTTGCAAAAGGTGTGGACTTTATTGCTCAAAAAATAAAGTTTATTGCTAAAGAGAATGATGTCATGACTGTAGAGAATCGTCCTTTAGCACGAGCACTTTATGATCAAACTGAAATTGGTCAAGTTATTCCCGAAGAATTTTTTAAAGCAATGGCCGAAATTCTTGCTGTTGTTTACAAGACAAAAGGTAAAATTTAACTTACTTTTGACGTGGATTTAATAGTATTGACCTTAAAAAAGTATATTAATAGTTGAATGTTCCGATTTTCCATTTCAGATGGACGTTTAATCTTATAAATGTTTGTTAGGAGAGAAAAAAATGAAAGCAAGAGATTTAACGGTTTTAATTTCTGTCATTTTAATAATTGCCATGCTTATTATACCTTTACCAACATGGCTTTTAAGTTTCCTTATTCTTTGTAATATTTCTCTTGCTCTTATTGTTCTGCTAACTACTATGAATATGAAAGAACCTTTAGAGTTTTCAATTTTCCCTTCTTTGCTCTTACTTATGACGTTATTTCGTTTAGGTTTGAATGTTTCAACAACTCGAGCGATTTTGACTCATGGTGATGCGGGTGAGGTTGTAGAGACGTTTGGTACGTTTGTTATCGGAGGAAATGTACTTGTCGGTATGGTAGTTTTCTTAATTTTAATTATCATCCAATTTATTGTTATTACAAAAGGTTCTGAACGTGTTTCAGAAGTAGCTGCACGTTTTACATTAGATGCTATGCCGGGAAAGCAAATGAGTATTGATGCAGATTTAAATGCAGGTTTAATATCGGATAAAGAAGCACGTGAACGACGTGAAAAAATAAGTAGTGAAGCAGATTTTTACGGTTCAATGGATGGTGCCAGTAAATTTGTTAAAGGGGATGCCATTGCAGGAATCATAATCGTTATCGTCAATTTAACAGTCGGAATGATTATCGGGGTAACCCAGTTAGATTTGAGTTTTGGAGAGTCCGCTACACATTTTGCCCTATTAACAGTAGGTGACGGAATTGTAACGCAAGTACCAGCGCTATTAATTTCTACTGCTACTGGTATTGTCGTTACGAGAGCAGCTTCCAACGGAAACTTGGGAGAAGATATTACGTCACAATTATTTGCTTATCCTAAGATGATGTATATCACGGGTGGAACGATCCTTATATTAGGTTTATTAACACCAATAAGCAGTTTGTACACGATGCCTATTTCGTTGCTTTTAATTATAGGAGGATATTTAATCGAACGTAAACCTGTTCAAGATCAGGAGGAACTAGAGGAAATTGAGGAGGAATTACACACGGATGAGATGAAAAGTCCTGAAAGTGTTGTTAATTTGTTAAGTGTAGATCCAATCGAATTTGAATTTGGTTATGGTTTAATACCTTTAGCTGATACCAATCAAGGCGGCGATTTGTTAGATCGAGTTGTTATGATTAGACGTCAGCTAGCAATAGAGATGGGATTAGTCATCCCAGTTGTAAGAATAAGAGACAATATTCAATTAAATCCAAATGAATATCGATTGAAAATAAAGGGCAGTGAAATGGCCCGAGGAGAACTTTTATTAGATCATTATTTGGCAATGAGTCCAGGAACCGATGATGATTTAATTGAAGGTATTGATACAATCGAACCATCGTTTGGGTTGCCTGCAAAATGGATTAGTGAGGATATGAAAGAGCAAGCTGAAATGTTGGGATATACAGTTGTTGATCCTCCAAGTGTTGTTTCTACTCATATTACTGAAGTAATTAAAGGTAATGCACACTTGTTAATTGGTAGACAGGAAACAAAACAATTAGTCGATCATTTGAATGAGACTTCACCTATTTTGGTTGAAGAGGTAACACCGAATCCGTTATCAGTTGGAGAAATTCAAAAAGTATTATCCAAGCTGTTAAAAGAAAAGATTTCAATTCGAAACTTACCAATCATTTTTGAAACGTTAGCAGATTATGGGAAAATGACGAATGATACGGATTTATTAACTGAATACGTAAGGCAGAATTTAGCTCGTCAAATAACACAACAATATTTAAGTGATGAAAAATCATTAAAAGTTATTACGATGTCAGGAAAGGTAGAAAAGATGGTTGCTGATTCTGTTCAACAAACAGAACAAGGTAATTTTCTATCTATGGATCCAAATGATACACAAGAAATATTGACGTCACTAGCTTCTAAACTGGAGGATTTAACACTCATGGACCAAGTTCCTGTCGTGATATGCTCTCCTGCTGTAAGAATGTATATAAGGCAAATGACGGAAAGATATTTTCCGAATGTCCCAATTCTATCTTACAATGAATTAGAAGCTGAAGTAGAAATACAAAGTGTAGGTGTGGTGAATGTGAGCTAATGAAAATAAAAAAATATCATGCACCATCGATGAATCAAGCTATGGAGCAAATTAGGCTGGAACTTGGCAAGGATGCTGTAATTTTAAATTCAAAAGTATTGTATTCTGGTGGATTTCTCGGTTTTTTCAAAAAAAGAAGTATAGAAGTTATTGCAGCAATAGATCCACAAGCAAATATTGAGCAAATTCCTTCAATAAAAGAAAAGCCGAGGAAGAGAAATGTTTCTATCACACCTTCGGAACATATCTTACATAACGTAGATCGTGACTTAGGCAAAAAGGAAACGACGCAACAACCGATGCAAGATACCGTCTTGAAGGAAATAAATGATTTAAAAAAAATCGTCAAAAACATCAATGTAATTAATAATAGTTCTCTATTAACTGGTAATATCAAGAAAACGGTGAATCTCTTGAAATACCAAGATATTGATAACGATGTAATAACTGAAATTATTATTTTGTTAGAAGAATCTATTGTTGATAATGAGATTTCGTATGAAGAATGTTTAGCTCTAACAAAAGAATACTTGTTATCTAAGCTACCTTCCGAACCTAGTTTATTGTTTCAAAAAAAATATATTAATGTAGTTGGTCCAACTGGCGTGGGGAAGACAACTACACTTGCAAAACTAGCGGCTGAAAGTGCATTGAAGCATCAAAAAAAGGTTGCATTTATTACAACTGATACATATAGAATTGCAGCAATAGATCAGTTAAAAACCTATGCGAAAATACTTAATGTTCCAATTGAAATTGCATATAATTTGGAGGATTTCAAAAAAGCTACAGAAAGGTTTTCGCATTATGATCTTGTTTTTATTGATACAGCAGGAAGAAATTTTCGAAATCCTGAGTATGTTGCAGACTTAAAAAATATTATTTCATTTGATGATGAGATGGAAACGTTTCTAGTTTTATCTTTAACTAGTAAACAGAGTGATATGGAAGTCATTTTACAACAATTTTCATTAATATCAATTTCGCATTTTATCTTTACTAAAATCGATGAAACAGCATCATACGGTGCGATGTTCAATATGATGGCAAACTATAAGATTAACACTGCTTATTTAACTAATGGTCAAAATGTACCAGATGATATTATGAAAGCCAAACCTAGCAACATAGTTGAAACTATTCTTGGAGCATGTGCAAATGAAAGATCAAGCTGAAAACCTTCGTATTCGAGTCCAACAAAATATTGCACAAAAGCATGCTAAGACACTTGCTGTTGTAAGTGGTAAAGGTGGAGTAGGAAAATCGAATTTTTCGTTAAACTTTTCCATTTTATTATCTCAAAAAGGCAAACGCGTGTTACTATTTGATATGGATATTGGTATGGGGAATATCAATATCTTACTAGGTAATATTACTCAAAAAACAATCGTGGATTATTTTCAACATGAAGTTCCTTTTCAAGATGTTATTACAAAAGTATCAGATAATATGTCGTTCATTTGTGGTGGAACAGGATTAGCTTCAATATTTACAATGAGTGAAACTCAATTTGAGCGATTTGTTAATGAGTTTTCAATGGTACAGAAGGAATATGATTATATTATCTTTGATCTAGGTGCTGGGATATCAAGTGAGTTATCGGATTTCTTAAAATGTGTAGATGAGATTGTTACAATTACTACACCAGAACCGACTTCTATTATGGATGCTTATTCAATTATTAAATATATACATTTATTAAATAAGCAACTTCCGGTTTACATTGTATGTAATCGGGCTCAGCGTGAGAAACAGGGCAGAGATACAATCATAAGGCTACAAAATACTGTAGCAAAATTTTTAGAAAAAGAGATTATTTCTTTAGGTTCCCTACCTGATAGCAGGGTGGTTGTAAAAGCAGTTACAGCTCAAACCCCTTTTTCAATACTAAATCCAAATGCTGATATTAGTGCAGCATTAAATAAATTAACTACTAGTTATTTATTAAATAATTTTAAGGAAGAACAATCAGGTGTGAAAAAATCCTTTCTAGATAAGCTGCAAAATTTTTTCATTGGAAGGTAGGTTAGTCCTATGGAGAAAATAAAAGTTCTCATTGTTGAAGATTCAGCATTTATGAGGAAACTCATTACGGATTTTTTATCAGAAGACGAGCGTTTTGAAGTAATAGGTACCGCTAGGAATGGTAAAGATGCCATTGAAAAAATTAAGAAATGGCAACCTAATGTTGTAACGATGGATATTGAAATGCCCATTATGAATGGCATAGATGCTTTGAAAGTAATAATGAAAGAGTGTCCTGTTCCTGTAATTTTTCTCTCTAGTGCTACGGATTTAGGTGCAGATAAAACATTCGTAGCTATGCAATACGGAGCATTTGACTTTATAGCTAAGCCTTCTGGTTCAATATCACTTGATTTACATAAAATTAAAGATGAATTAAAAGCAAAGATAACGGCTGCAGGGACAGCCAATATAGCTAAATTACAGAAAAGTACTGTAGTAGAGAATGATACAGAATCAAATACGAGAATTAGGACTATGATGAATCAAGTTCAGATTCAATCAACATTAGGATTATCATGGAAAGAAACAAAAAAAATCGTAGCGATAGGGACATCTACAGGGGGCCCGAGAGCACTGCAATGTGTTCTTACAAATCTCCCAAAAGATTTGAATGCTCCCATAGTAGTAGTGCAACATATGCCAGCTGGATTTACGAAATCACTAGCTAATCGCTTGAATAATCTATCGGAAATTTTTGTTAAAGAAGCAGAAGATGGAGAAGTTTTGAAAAAAGGTACTGCCTATATTGCACCTGGTGGTTATCATTTGAAAGTAATGAAGCGAGGAGGAGAACTAGTTGCTTCGCTTGATCAAACTCAAACAAGAAATGGTCATCGACCTTCCGTTGATGTATTATTTGAATCTTTGAGTGAAATAACGGATTATTCTACAATCGCCGTTATTATGACAGGTATGGGAAATGATGGTTCAAAAGGATTAGTAGCCTTAAATAAAATTCAACAGACAAAATGCATTGCGGAGTCAGAAGAAAGTTCAATAGTTTTTGGGATGCCAAAGGCAGCGATTGCTACTAATCTAGTTGATGTTGTAGAGAACGTCGAAAATATTGCTCAAGCAATAAATAAATATTGCTAAACTTTGAGGGGTGCTACTGTATGGATATGAATCAATATTTAGAGGTGTTTATTGAAGAAAGTAAAGAACACCTACAAACCTGTAATGAACAGTTATTAGAGTTAGAAAAAAACCCTGAGGATTTATCTATTATAAATGAAATCTTTCGATCTGCTCATACGTTGAAAGGTATGTCAGCGACAATGGGATATGAAGATTTAGCCAATCTAACTCATAAAATGGAAAATGTTTTAGATGCTATGCGTAATAATAAACTTACTGTAACAGCTGAAATTTTAGATGTGGTATTTGCTGCTGTGGATCATTTAGAAGAAATGGTTTTAAGTATTGCATCTGGTGGTGACGGTAAGAAGGATGTTTCAGAAACTGTTAATCAATTGTTGGCAATTGAAAAAGGTGAATCGCCAAATGTAAAGAATGAAGCTAAACAAGAAGTATCTGCAACGACAATTGAGAAACCAAGTAATACTTTAAAAAGCACATATGATGAATTTGAATATACGGTTCTTGAACAGTCTAAGGAACAAGGGTTTTCTAGCTATGAAATTACCGTTCATTTACGAGAAGACTGTCTATTAAAAGTTGCGCGAGTATTTATGGTATTTGAAGTATTAGAGAAATTGGGTGAAGTGATCAAATCAAATCCTTCATCTGAGCAGTTAGAGGAAGAACAGTTTGACTTAGAATTCACAATAACTTTTGTTACGAAAGAAACAGCTGATGAACTACGAGCAAAAATAATGAAAGTTTCCGAAGTTGATAAAGTGGACGTTCAACCACTTGAATTAGAAGCAATTAAGAATAAAGAAAGTCAGATAAGTGTTGAACCACCAAAAACTGTAAAAACGACTGAGGCTGACTCGGCACCAGTAAAATCAGTTAATGGTAATTCAAATGAGAAGAAGCAAGCTAATTCTAAAGCTGCTAATGTAAATAAAACGATTCGTGTAAACATAGAGAGATTAGATATTTTGATGAATCTGTTTGAAGAGTTAGTTATTGATCGCGGACGACTAGAACAAATTTCTCGAGAGTTAAACAATCAAGAATTGCACGAGACGGTTGAAAGAATGACTCGTATTTCTGGTGATTTACAAGCAATCATTTTGAATATGCGCATGGTACCAGTTGAAACAGTATTTAATCGTTTCCCAAGAATGGTTAGACAGTTAGCGAGAGATTTGAATAAGAAAATCCATTTAGAAATCATTGGTGCAGAAACAGAGCTTGATAGAACTGTCATTGATGAAATTGGGGATCCGCTTGTTCATTTGCTTCGTAACGCTTTAGACCATGGTATTGAAACACCAGAAGTTCGTATTGCTAATGGTAAAGAGGAAGAAGGAACTGTTGTTTTAAAAGCATATCATAGCGGTAATCATGTCTTTATTGAAATAGAAGATGATGGGGCTGGAATAAGTAGAGAACGTGTTTTGAAAAAAGCGATCTCTAAAGGTGTTGTTAGTGAACAGGTTGGAGCAACATTATCAGATCGACAAGTATATGAACTGATTTTTGCATCTGGTTTTTCAACTGCAGAGCAAATTTCAGACGTTTCAGGTCGAGGTGTTGGACTAGATGTTGTAAAAAACACAATTGAATCATTAGGTGGATCAGTTTCGATTGATGCAAAAGAAGGTGAAGGTAGTGTCTTCTCAATTCAATTGCCGTTAACACTTTCTATTATTTCAGTTATGCTTGTCGAAATTCAGAAAGAAAAATTTGCAATTCCACTCTCTTCTATTATTGAGACTGCAATTGTTAAGAAAGATGAAATCATGAATGCGCATAATCAAAGGGTCATTGATTTCCGTGGCAAGGTTGTTCCTTTATTAGACTTAAGTGAAATATTCGATGTACCTGTATATGAAGAAGTAGATGAGTATGTATCGGTTGTTATTGTTCGAAAAGGAGATAAAATGGCTGGTTTAGTTGTAGACTCATTTATTGGGCAACAAGAAATTGTTCTTAAGTCATTAGGAAATTATTTAACATCTGTTTTTGCTATCTCTGGAGCAACAATATTGGGAGATGGTCAAGTAGCATTAATAATTGATTGTAATGCACTTATTAAATAAAACGTAGGTTTGAAATGAATATACGTTTTGTATAAGGGGAGAATAGCTATGTCTCAAGAAATCGGATTATCCGACATGAAAGTTATTGTGTTTCAATTAAAGAAAAAAGAGTATGCAATTCCTGTTAATCAAGTTCGTTCTATTGAAAAAGTATTGCATATTACAAGAGTTCCCAATGCTGTGCATTATGTAAAAGGGGTTATTAACCTTCGTGGTGTAGTTACCCCAATCATTGATTTACGAGCTAGATTTGATCTTGAAGAAGAGGAATATACTGAAAGTACTAGAATAATCATTGTTTCGTTAGAAGATTTAGAGGTTGGCTTAGTAGTGGATGCAGCTAATGATGTAATTGATATTCCCAACGATAATATCGAACCACAACCAGAAGTTGTTGGAACGGATGAAGCTGAATTCATTACTGGAGTTGCCAAGCTAGAAAAGAGATTATTAATTTTAATAGATTTAGAAAAAATATTAGTTGCAGATAAAGTAGTAGACCGACACGGAGATGATAATTAACTATGTTTTCATTAGAGAATATATCTTCTATTCATCTTGATATATTGAAAGAAATTGGCAACATAGGAGCAGGTCATTCGGCGACAGCATTGTCTACTTTATTAGGTAAGAAAATTGAGATGAAGGTTCCAAGTGTTAGGGTAGTAACTTTTGATGAAATGATGGAATTAGCAGGTGGACCTGATAATGTTGTGGCTTGTGTTTTTTCTCGTATTGAAGGAAATGCTCCAGGTAGCATGTTTTTCATTTTATCCTTGGAGCAAGCCAATCATTTTATTCGAAATATGACGGGAGATCATAGCTTTCAATTTGCTCAACCGCCTTATCCAGATATTGCGTTATCCGCATTGCAAGAAATCGGAAATATACTATCAGGATCATACCTAACATCGTTGTCAAATTTTACGAATCTGAAGCTTATACCATCTGTACCCGCACTCTCTATTGAAATGGCGGGAGCAGTTATCAGCTATGGATTAATTGAATTGTCTAAAGTGAGTGATTACGCAATAGTAATTGATACCGCTTTAATTGAAGATCATGTATTAGATGTTAGTAGCGTCAACGGTCATTTCTTTTTACTTCCAGATCCGGATTCATTTGAAATTATTTTTTCTGCATTAGGAGTTCCTGTTAATGATTGAGAGTCTAAAAATTATTAAAGTTGGAATTGCAGACATGAATATTGTGCATCCGCCTTATATAATTCGAACTGCGGGCCTTGGATCTTGCGTAGGGGTAGTGCTTTATGACCAATGGAAAGAAATAGCGGGAATGGTCCATGTGATGTTGCCTGACTCTTCGCTTGCGAAAGAGGGGCAATTAAACGTGGCAAAATATGCAGATACAGGCGTTAGGGAATTAGTGAAAAGGTTGCAAAATGAAGGGGCTCGAGCTTCAATGCTGAAGGCCAAAATCGCTGGGGGAGCTCAGATGTTTCAGTTTTCTAATGGGAATGATCTTATGCGAATTGGACCGCGAAATCTTGAGGCAGTTAAAAAGGTATTAAATCAATTGAAAATTGATTTAATAGCAGAAGATTGTGGAGGAAATAATGGTAGAACAATTGAATTTAATCCGAAAACAGGGATGTTAACTATTAGAACGGTTAACAAAGGGGTTAAAGATTTGTAATGATAGGGTCATATAAAACAAATATCGTATTTGGATTGTTTGGTTTATTACTTTATGGTCTATTTTCATTTAGTTTACGTTTTCCTCTACAATCATTATTAAATGCCTTTATTACGTTTATTGTATTTTACTTATTTGCCTATTTAATAAGATGGCTTCTTGGAATCGCTCTTACAGAAAATAATAATAAAGATAAAAATGAAACGGTTGAAATTGGTATGAAAAACAATTCTATTTCACCTGAACAAAATCATAATGAAAAAGAAATTGTTAATGAAGAGCAAATCACATCCGTTTCTAACTATGTGAAAGATTTGATGAGAGAAGATTAATTTGTCAGCGGAGTCACAGCTTTGCTGGCTATTTTTTGAATATAATATTTGGAAAATATTAAAAATAACACTTACTCATGAGTGGTTAGGAGGGGAACAATGTCTCAAGTAGCTAATGAAGAAGAAATTCATCAATGGTATAAGTGGGTTGAATCAAAAGACCCACAAGCAGGAGATTTTTTGGCTAAAAAATACATGCCTCTCGTTTCCTATCATGTACAACGTATTTCTGTTGGTTTACCTAAAAATGTGTGTAGAGATGATTTAAGAAGTCTTGGTTTAATGGGATTATTTAACGCATTAGAAAGGTTTGACCCAGATAGAGATTTAAAGTTTGACACTTATGCATCATTTAGAATTAGGGGAACGATTTTAGATGGTTTACGGAAGGAAGATTGGTTACCACGCAGTTCAAGAGAAAAAACGAAAAAGATTGATAGCGTAATAGAGAAGTTAGAGCAATTAAACATGAGAACGGTAACAGCTGAAGAAATTGCTGCTGAATTAAATATAACTCCAGAAGAAGTTGTTTCAACACTTAACGAGAACTTTTTTGCCAATGTTATCTCAGTAGATGAAAATCCACTTGATCAGGAAGATAAAGATGGGAAAGGTTTTTTCTTAAAAGATGAAAAAGCTGTTCTTCCTGAAGAGAATGTAATACGTAAAGAATTGTACGAAGAATTAGAGAAGGTAATCTTGACACTAAATAAAAATGAGCAACTCGTTCTTCAATTATTTTATAAAGAAGAGCTTACATTAACAGAAATAGGCGAGGTAATGGATTTATCAACATCACGAATCTCACAAATACATTCGAAAGCGATTTTTAAATTAAGAAATATCCTTTCAAAAATAGTATAGGAGTTATAAAGGGGAAAGAGAGGGAGCTTACATGGACAGCCTTTTCGATATTCATGTTTCGAAAGATCGTTTAACGGCTGAGATTTCTTTGAAAAACGAGGTCTTTGAAGATACTGAAATCACAGTTGCTCAACTCAAAGAGATACTAAAAGTAAGAAAAATAGTATTTGGTATTAAAGAAGATGTGTTACAAGAAATATGTAAGGATATATATGAAATTGATTATCCTATCACTGTTGCGGAAGGTATAAAGCCTGAAAAAGGAAGAGATGGTTATCTTATAAATAAAACCGAACTAGATGACGAACAAAAAACAGCAGAAGATGATGGAAAGGCTTTTAACTTTCGCGATGTGACGAAAATAAAATCGGTAAAAAACGGTCAGCTTTTAGCTCAAATTGTTGAAGCTTCCATGGGGATACCAGGAAAAGATGTATATGGGAATACTATTCAAGCGAAAAATGGTAAACCATTAAGGCTGAGACCAGGTAAAAATGTTCTTTACCACATGGATAGTGTTTTTTCTACAACCGATGGTCAAATTTCAATTACTCCTAATACTGTGAATGTATTTCCTGTTTTTGAAGTGAATGGAGATTTAGATTTAAAAACCGGAAACATTGATTTTATTGGTAATGTTATTATTCGTGGGAATGTGCCAACTGGATATTCAATCAAGGCTGGTGGCGATATTAAAGTTACTGGTCTTGTGGAAGGTGCTCATTTAGTAGCTGGAGGATCAGTATCTATTTCCGGCGGTATTGCAGGGGCTTATAAAGGATCAGTAGAAGCGGGGGTAGATATTCTTGCTAACTATTTAAATCAAGCTGTATGTAAAGCTGGACGTGATGTTTCAGTAGATTCTTACATCCTTCATAGCAAAATTACTAGTGGTGGAAAAGTTACTTGTCGTAAGGGGCATATTATTGGTGGCGAAACTTCTGCAATGGAAAGTATTGAAGCTACTGACTTTGGTAATCAACATTATATGCAGACAGTCTTATTTGTTGGAAGCCCACCGAAAAATCTTGAACGAGAAGCTGAAATTCATAAAGAATTAAAAGAAACGCGAGAAGCTTTAAAAAAATTAGGCGCTCTTTTTGAGCGAATTAAGAAGCGGCAACTTACCCATGGTCATATCACAGAGCAAGACCAATTGTTGTTGAAAAAGCAACAATTAACGGTATCTACTCAAAAAGCGCATTTACATGAATTAGAGCAGGAACTTATGCGCTTAAGAGGTGAAGGTCTTATGGACTCGAATGTGTTTTTAAAAGCAAAAGGTGTAATTTATCCTAATACTCAAATTCATTTCGGGAAGTATTCGAAGCCGGTTCAGAGTAAAATACAGGCAGTAAAAATATATTTAGAGTATGGAGAAATAGTTTCTAGTCCGTTTTAAAGGAGGGAGTTTATGGGTTTAAAGGCCATTGAATTGCAAATTGCCCTTCCACGAACGCAAGATGTTGGCAAAATCCAAGAACAATTACAACAAAGAAGTCAACTCACTCATGATTTAGCTGCCCGAGAAATGCAAAAAGAAACAGAGAGAAAAGAACATACAGTTACTAAATATAATCAGAAAGAAGAAGTGCATCTGAAGCAAGATGATTCCTCTCAACAATATGAGCATAGTCATTTGCAACGTGAGAAGAAGGAAGAGAGCGCTGAAAAAACGGAGAAAGTTATAAAACAAACACATCCTTATAAAGGGAATGCTATAGATTTTTCTGGATAGAGGGACATAATGTTAACATTAATTATTACATTAAGTATTGTATTACATTGCATAAGTATTTTTGCCATTATCATTTTGTATTTAAGGCAGAATCAATATAAAGAAACAGAGAGAAAGATGGAAAGTCTCCGACGTGATATCGATGATATTTTTCAGGCTTATATGGTTGAAATGAAAGAAGAAAACAAAGAGATTGCAGCTACTTTGGCGACCTTACATGAGGGTAATCAAGCACCTAAGGAATCTGCAGTCTCCAAGGTATCAGATTCAATACATATAAATGAAAATGATAAAAAGGTTGTACCAGAGATTGAGGCGAATATACTGGTAAAGCCTTCTAAGCATGCCGTTGTTAGCGCTTATAACGCAAATAAGCAACTTCAGGCTAAATATGAACCTCCTTATAATGAAGTTAAAGATAAGTTATCAGTGACAAAAACGGATTTGCCTCAAATTGTGGATGAACAAAAAGATCAAGGAGCTGCGTTTCAAAGTGCATTAAAGGCGCAAATAAATAAACATAAGCTAAATGAAGGAAGTAAAACAACAGAAGAAATTATTCTAGAGATGAATAATAACGGTTATGGTATTGAAGAGATTGCTAAGAAGTTAAATAGGGGAAAAACAGAAATAGAATTATTATTAAAATTTCAAACCAAACCTAATTCGTAAAAAAGCTTGATAAATATATTTGTCTATGCTATATTATTTCATGGTGTTAATACACACGCCAGATGATTTGATTAATAGGTGCTGTTCTACAGTTTTTGATCAAAGACGATTCAGGCGGAGGAATATAAAACCTAGGAGGAAACAAACATGTCAGTAATTTCTATGAAGCAATTGCTTGAAGCTGGTGTACACTTTGGACACCAAACTCGCCGTTGGAACCCAAAAATGAAGAAATATATCTTCATGGAGCGTAACGGTATCTACATTATCGACCTACAAAAAACAGTTAAAAAAATCGAAGAAGCTTACAACTTCGTTAAAGAAGTAGCAGCTAACGGTGGTACTGTTCTTTTCGTTGGTACTAAAAAACAAGCTCAAGATTCAGTTAAAGAAGAAGCGATCCGCGCTGGTCAATACTATGTAAACCAACGTTGGTTAGGTGGTACTTTAACAAACTTTGAAACAATTCAAAAACGTATTACGCGTCTTAAAGATATCGAAAAAATGGAAGAAAACGGAACTTTCGAAGTTCTTCCTAAAAAAGAAGTTATCAATCTTAAAAAAGAGCAAGAGCGTTTAGAAAAGTTCTTAGGCGGAATCAAAGACATGAAGGGTCTACCAGATGCGATCTTCGTTATCGACCCTCGTAAAGAGCGCATTGCTGTTGCAGAAGCACACAAATTAAACATCCCTCTAGTTGGTATCGTTGATACAAACTGTGATCCAGATGAAATTGATTATGTAATCCCTGCAAACGATGACGCTATTCGCGCTGTTAAACTTCTAACTGCTAAGATTGCTGATGCAATTCTTGAAACTAAACAAGGCGAAGATCTTTCTGAAGCTCCTGCTGCAGAATAATCTTAGTCTTTCTAAAAAGGTGATAAGAGGATAAGGCCTTTTATCACCTTTTTTTTCAGAAAGAAGCTACTCAGGCTTCATGTATGAGTCCCTACGTATGTAGGTAAAATGAATATGAAGTACACTCGTATTTCTAACTTAATATTGTACGGAATCTACTATAGGTTTAATAAAGTACATAAAATATAAGGAGGACATCCATAATGGCTATTACTGCGCAAATGGTAAAAGAACTTCGTGAAAAAACTGGTGCTGGAATGATGGATTGTAAGAAAGCACTAACTGAAACAAATGGTGATATGGAAAAAGCAATCGACTTTTTACGTGAAAAAGGTATTGCTAAGGCTGCTAAAAAAGGCGATCGTATCGCTGCAGAAGGTTTAACTTCTATCGTTACTAAAGGTAACGAAGCTGTAATTCTTGAAGTTAACTCTGAAACTGATTTCGTTGCGAAAAACGAAGGTTTCCAAGTATTAGTTCAAGAATTAGCTGCTCACCTTCTAGCTAATAAACCGGCATCTGTTGAAGCTGCACTAGAGCAAACTATGGAAAATGGTACTCAAGTTGCTGAGCACATTAATGCTGCAATTGCAAAAATCGGTGAAAAATTAACTCTTCGTCGTTTCCAAGTAGTTTCAAAAACTGATGCTGATGCATTCGGTGCTTACCTTCACATGGGTGGACGTATCGGTGTATTAACAGTTCTTGAGGGTTCTACTGACGAAGCTGCAGCTAAAGATGTTTCTATGCACATCGCTGCTATTAAACCACTTTACATCTCTCGTGATGAAGTAACTCCTGAAGAAATCGAAAGAGAGCGTGAAGTATTAACTCAACAAGCTCTTAACGAAGGAAAACCTGAAAAAATCGTTGCAAAAATGGTTGAAGGTCGCCTTGGTAAATATTTCGAAGATATCTGTGTTCTTGACCAATCATTCGTTAAAAACCCAGATCAAAAAGTTGGACAATTTATCGCTGCAACTGGTGGTAAATTAACAAGCTTCGTACGTTTCGAAGTTGGTGAAGGTATCGAAAAACGTCAAGATAACTTCGCTGAAGAAGTAATGAGCCAAGTTAAAAAAGACTAATTAATACGCTAGGCTTTTGTTAGTAAGTCAATAGGGAACACTTTGTGTTCCCTATTTTTTGAATAAATGTTAGTTAAATTTGATATAAACCACCTTTTCAAAATGTGAAGGTAATAGAAAGTTGGAGGTTCTCATGAGTAACGCTAAATATAATCGTGTTGTATTGAAATTAAGCGGAGAAGCATTAGCGGGGCAAGATGGATTTGGAATTAATCCAGCTATTATTAAGTCAATCGCTGAACAAGTGAAAGAAATTGCTGAACTAGATGTTGAAGTTGCTGTAGTTGTTGGCGGCGGAAATATTTGGAGAGGGAAGATCGGAAGCGAAATGGGGATGGATCGTACGACGGCGGATTACATGGGAATGCTAGCAACAGTTATGAATTCATTAGCATTACAAGATAGTCTTGAAAATCTAGGAATTGAAACACGCGTACAAACTTCAATCGAAATGAGACAAGTGGCTGAACCTTATATTAGAAGAAAAGCTGTCCGTCACCTAGAAAAGAAACGTGTAGTAATCTTTGCCGCTGGAACAGGAAACCCATATTTCTCTACAGATACAACTGCAGCGTTAAGAGCAGCAGAAATTGAAGCCGATGTAATTCTTATGGCGAAAAATAATGTTGATGGCGTGTACAATGCAGATCCTCGTAAAGATGAAAGTGCAGTGAAATATGATAATTTATCATATTTAGATGTGTTAAAAGAGGGCTTAGAAGTAATGGATTCAACAGCGTCTTCTTTATGCATGGATAATGATATTCCATTAATCGTATTCTCTATAACAGAACAAGGCAATATTAAACGCGCTGTTATGGGTGAAACAATTGGTACTATAGTGAGGGGGAAATAATATGGCTAAACAAGTAATTGCGTCTACAAAAGAAAGAATGGATAAAGCTGTTCAAGCTTTATCAAGAGAGCTTGCGAGTATTCGTGCAGGTCGTGCGAATGCAGCAATTCTTGATAAGGTAACTGTAGATTACTACGGTGCACCAACTCCAGTGAATCAATTAGCTGGTATTTCTGTACCAGAAGCGCGCCTACTAGTTATTCAACCTTATGATAAGACTGTATTAGGTGAAATTGAAAAAGCGATTTTAAAATCTGATCTTGGATTAAACCCTACAAACGATGGTTCAATAATTCGTATTGCAATTCCAGCGTTAACGGAAGAGCGCCGTAAAGAATTAGTGAAGCTTGTGAAAAAAGAGGCTGAAGAAGCTAAAGTTGCAGTTCGTAATATCCGTCGTGATGGAAATGATGATCTTAAGAAACTTGAAAAAAATAGTGAAATAACTGAAGATGAGTTACGTGGTTATTCTGAGGATATTCAAAAAGTAACTGATTCACACATTCAAAAAATTGATGATGTTGCAAAAGATAAAGAAAAAGAGATTATGTCAGTTTAATTTAACTTAAAAAGCCCCTATAAAGGGGCTTTTTAAGCTTATAGTACATAAGTATGTAATAGGGTTTTAAGTAATTGATTAAAACTATAATTAATAATAAAATATGATAGGAATATAACCTATTGTAAAATGGATAAGTAGTTTCTATTTCAAAAACAATACATATGTATTTTAGAATACCGATAGGATATTTTCTGATTTTCTGATATTATTAAGTGAATTCACCATACTTTAACCGAGGAAGAACCTATTGGAGGACTTAGATATGAAGGCAATTTGGAAGCGTTGGTTTAACAAAAATGCTTCTGCTAATATAGATGATAATAGCATGACAAAGCTGAAGAATTCGGATATTCCTGAACACGTTGCTATTATTATGGATGGTAATGGACGCTGGGCAAAATCGAGGATGCTACCTCGTGCTGCAGGTCATCGAGAAGGAATGAAGGTTGTTCGGAAAATTACTAAATTTGCTAATGAAGTAGGTGTTAAAGCATTAACATTGTATGCTTTCTCTACTGAGAATTGGAAGCGTCCTGAAAAGGAAGTAAATTATTTAATGAAATTACCTGTTGATTTTCTTGATACATTTCTACCGGAATTAATAGAGGAAAATGTTCGAGTAAACATTATGGGTGAAATAGATGGTTTGCCAGATCATACAAAAGCTGCTGTGGAAAAAGCAATGAAGGATACACAACATAATGATGGATTGTTATTAAATCTAGCATTTAATTACGGAAGTCGTGCAGAGATGATGTTGGGTGTTCAACAGTTGATGCAAGATGTGAAACAGGGTAAGTTAGCTAGCGAAGAAATAACTGAAGAGCTTTTCTCTTCCTATTTAATGACGGATGGTATAAGTGATCCAGATTTATTAATTCGAACAAGTGGAGAGATTAGATTGAGCAATTTCATGCTTTGGCAGCTTGCTTATACAGAGTTTTGGTTTACGGATGTGCTGTGGCCTGATTTCAATGAGAAAGATTTTATGGAAGCCATTGAAGTGTATCAAGCACGTTCTCGAAGATACGGTGGATTATAAAATTGATCTTCGAATTTCATATTAATATGTATGAATATTTTAATATAGCTTCCCCTACGCTTAAGGTGAATATTGTAGGGGAATACTGTCTATTTAGAGGTACAATCTAGAAATAGGCATTAGAAGGTGAGGACTAAGAAAATTATGAAGCAACGTATTATTACAGCTGTGATTGCTGCGGCTGTTTTCTTGCCGATTGTGATGTATGGGGGGATACCTCTTACGATCTTATTGTTTATCATGGCAACAATCGGTTTACATGAATTGTTGAAAATGCATAAACTACCTACGCTATCGGTTTCAAGCATTATTGGATTTTTAATGCTATGGGCTATATTATTACCGGCAGGCGATACGCTTAGTATAGGTGATTGGAGTATTACGAAGGCAAATACGGTTTTAATAGGAGCAATATTTTTATTGATTTGCACTGTTATATCGAAAAATCGTTTTACATTTGATGATGTTGGTTTTATCATTATTTCCGTTTTGTATGTAGGAGTGGGCTTTTATTATATAAATGCTACAAGAGATGAAGGATTATTTTATATATTCTTTGTGCTATTTACATTATGGGCAACAGATTCTGGAGCATATTTTGTGGGACGAGCTATTGGCAAGAACAAGCTATGGCCTGAAATTAGTCCGAATAAAACCATAGAAGGTGCAGTTGGGGGAATTGGTGCAGCTTTAATTATTGCGTTAATATTCTCTTTTGCAACTGATATGGATGCATCATTATTGAAATTGTTGGTTAATGCAATTGTAATTGCTATATTTGGTCAGTTAGGAGACTTAGTTCAATCAGCATTCAAACGTCATTATGGTGTGAAGGATGCGGGGAATTTGCTACCTGGGCATGGAGGAGTATTAGATCGTACAGATAGTTGGATTTTTGTATTCCCAATTCTACATTTGTTTCAATTGATTTAGTTCTGTTTTGTGCTAGTTCAAAGCATAATGAAATATAAATATAATATGGAGTTTTTTATGATGAATGGGGGATTACGATCAGTGAAGAAAATTAGTCTTTTAGGTGCTACAGGATCAATAGGTAGACAAACACTAGAGATAGTACGTGAAAATCGTGATCTTTTTGAAATTGTAGCCTTTTCTTCAGGTAATAATATAGAACTAACAAAACAATTTATTAAAGAGTTTTCTCCTAAATTAGTTTCTGTTAAAGAAAAATCAGATTATGAAGCTTTGAAATCGGAATTTAGTAATACTTCTTTTTCATATGGAGATGACGGCTTAGTTGAGGTAGCGGTATATCCGAGCAGCGACATTGTCGTAAACGCCGTAATTGGTAGTGTGGGGTTATATCCGACTTTAAAGGCAATTGCTGAGAAGAAAGATATTGCGCTCGCTAATAAAGAAACATTAGTAACAGCTGGTCATGTAGTGATGGAAGCTGCTAAGCAAAATGGCGTTCGTATATTGCCAGTTGATAGTGAGCATTCCGCGATTTTTCAAGCGTTGCATGGTGAAGACGAGAAGAATATTGAACGCTTAATTATTACTGCTTCTGGAGGTAGTTTCCGTGATTATACACGAGAACAGCTTCAAGATGTAACAGTTGATCAAGCGTTAAATCACCCAAATTGGTCAATGGGTGCTAAAATAACAATAGATTCTGCAACAATGATGAATAAAGGTCTTGAGGTAATTGAAGCCCATTGGTTGTTTAATATCCCTTATGACAAGATATCCGTATTGATGCATAAAGAAAGTATTATTCATTCTATGATTGAATTCCATGATGGTAGCATCATGGGGCAACTAGGAACACCAGATATGAGAGTGCCGATTTCACATGCTCTTATGTTCCCGGATCGATTGAAAAATGCTTCAAAAGAAAGACTGAACTTAGCGGAAATCGCAACGTTAAACTTTCAAAAAATGAGTTTTACAAGATTTCCTTGTTTGCAGTATGCATATGATGCTGGAAAAGTGGGAGGTACCCTACCAACGGTGTTAAATGCAGCAAATGAAGTTGCAGTAGATTTGTTCTTAAAAAAGCAGATTTCGTTCTTACAGATTGAAAATATCATTTATTCTGCAATGGACAAACATGATGTTTTAATACATCCCGATTTGGAGACAATTCAACAAGTAGATAAAGAAACTAGAGCGTTAGCAAAAACGTTTGTAAAATAGAGGTGGTGAATACGTGCAAACCATACAAACCGTTGTTTCATTTATGATTATTTTTGGAACACTCGTTTTCGTCCATGAGCTAGGGCATTTAATTTTTGCTAAGCGAGCAGGCATATTATGCCGTGAATTCGCAATTGGTTTTGGACCGAAAGTATTTTCATTTACAAAGAACGAAACAGTATATACGATTCGCTTGCTGCCAATTGGTGGATTTGTACGAATGGCAGGAGAAGATGTTGAGGCTGTTGAAATCAAGCCTGGTTATCGCGTAGGATTAAAGTTTGATAGTGACGGAAAAGTTACTAAAATCATTCTCAATAATAAAGATAAGTATCGTGACATTAAGGTTATAGAAGTAGAAGATGTTGATTTAGAGCATAAATTGTACATGAAGGGGTTTGAAGATGAAGAAGATCAAACGTTACAAACGTTTGAGGTTCATCCAAAAGCAGCAGTTGTACAAGATGGTGTGGAAATGCAAATTGCACCGTATGATCGCCAATTCTCATCGAAAACATTAGGTCAAAGAACGATGGCTATATTTGCAGGACCGATGATGAACTTCGTTTTAGCAATTGTGATATTCATGGTCATGGCAGCAATCCAAGGTGTTGTGACGGATGAAGCTAAGCTAGGGAAACTAACCGAAGATGGTGCTGCAATTAGTGCAGGTTTGAAAAAAGGCGATGAAATTCAATCAATTGACGGTTCTGAAGTTTCTTCGTGGATGGATGTACAACAAGAGATTCAAAAGCATCCTGGTGAAGAGATTGAATTTGTAGTTGAACGTGATGGTGAGACACTTGAAATACCTGTAACACCGAAAGAGGTTGAAAGAGAAGGAAAAGCACTTGGAGTAATTGGTGTGTATCCTCCTACTGAAAAATCATTTACAGGCGTTATTGCTTATGGATTCACTGAAACGTATTTTTGGACAAAAGAAATCTTTACATTGTTAGGTCAATTAGTAACAGGTCAGTTCAATATTGATATGTTATCGGGTCCTGTAGGTATTTATGTATCAACTGAAGAAGTGGCAAAATCAGGTGTCATTTACTTATTGAAGTGGGCAGGGGTACTTAGTATCAATCTTGGTATTATGAACTTACTTCCGATTCCTGCGCTTGATGGTGGGCGACTAGCATTCTTTGCAGTCGAAGCAGTAAGAGGTAAACCGCTTGATAAGCAAAAAGAAGGAATGGTTCATTTCATCGGTTTTGCTTTATTAATGCTACTTATGCTCGTTGTTACTTGGAACGATATACAAAGATTTTTTCTTTAAATAATTAAGTAGTATGGTAAAATGAAAAAAGTGGAGGCGAAGGTATATTTAAGCTTTGCATCTACTTTTTTTACGTATATAATTGTGTAATTATAAAGTGAATTTCACTAACAATTTCAGTTTAGAAGCTAGTTGAAGAGGTGCAAAAGATGAAGCAAACAAAAATGTTTATTCCTACATTAAGGGAAGTTCCGGCTGATGCAGAAGTAACAAGTCACCGTTTGTTATTAAGAGCAGGATATATGCGTCAAACATCTAGTGGTGTATATAGCTACTTGCCTTTAGGGAAAAAAGTATTGAAGAAAATTGAAGAAATCGTAAGAGAAGAAATGGATAACACTGGTGCAAATGAAATTCTGATGCCAACATTACAGCAAGCTGAGTTATGGCAAGAGTCTCAACGCTGGTTCTCTTATGGTCCAGAATTAATGCGTATGAGAGATCGTCATAACCGTGAATTCGCATTGGGGCCAACACATGAAGAGGTAGTAACAAGCCTTGTAAGAGATGAGTTATCATCTTATAAAAAGTTACCGTTAACACTATATCAAATTCAAACAAAATTCCGTGATGAGAAACGTCCACGCTTTGGTTTATTACGCGGTCGTGAATTCATAATGAAAGACGCTTATTCTTTCCATGCGAACCAAGAAAGCTTAGATGAAGTGTATGATGATTTATTCGCAGCTTATAGCAATGTGTTTAGTCGTTGCGGTTTAAACTTCAGAGCTGTTATTGCTGACTCAGGTGCAATGGGTGGTAAAGATACGCACGAATTCATGGTGCTTTCTGAAATTGGTGAAGACACAATCGCTTATAGTGACTCATCTGATTATGCAGCTAACATTGAAATGGCACCAGTTGTCGCAACTTATGAAAAAAGTACAGACGCACCAAAAGAACTTGAAAAGGTAGAAACACCTAATCAAAAGAGCATTGAAGAGATTTCTACATTTTTACAGGTAGATGCTGCATCATGTATTAAATCATTATTATTTAAAGTTGATGATAAATTTGTATTAGTACTAGTTCGTGGTGATCATGAAGTTAATGATATTAAGGTGAAAAATTTATTAGAAGCATCAGTTGTTGAGCTAGCTACTTCAGAAGAAACAGCAGAAGTACTTGGTTGTGAAATTGGCTCACTAGGCCCAATTAATGTGAAGAATAATGTTGAAGTGATTGCAGACCATGCAGTAGCGAGCATTGTAAATGGTGTATGCGGTGCTAATGAAAAAGATTACCATTTCGTTAATGTAAATCCTGATCGTGACTTTGAAGTAGCGCAATATGCTGATATTCGTTTCATTCAAGAAGGAGATGATTCTCCTTGTGGCAACGGTACAATTAAGTTCGCAATGGGTATTGAAGTAGGACACGTATTTAAGTTAGGTACACGCTATAGTGAATATATGGGTGCTAACTTCCTAGATGAAAACGGTAAGAACAAACCAATGATTATGGGTTGTTATGGTATTGGTGTCTCTAGAACATTAGCTGCAGCCGCTGAGCAGTATAATGATGAGAACGGTTTGGTATGGCCTAAACAACTAGCACCATTCCATGTACATTTAATTCCTGTTAACATGAAGAATGAAGAACAAGCTTCATTAGGTAATGAATTGTATGCTTCATTAAAAGGAAAAGGTTTTGATGTATTGCTTGATGATCGTAATGAGCGTGCTGGTGTTAAATTTAATGATTCTGATTTAATGGGTCTACCTGTTCGAGTAACAGTAGGTAAAAAAGCTGCTGAAGGTATTGTAGAAGTGAAAAATCGTAAAACAGGTGATTCAGCAGAAGTTCATGTTAATCAGCTAGTTGAAAAGATTAATGAGATTTTAGGTTAAATATAGCTTTAAACATAAAAGGGCACTTTTCTAAGTGCCTTTTTGTTTGCACTATTTTCGATATTCTGAGGGTAGAATATGTTATAATAACGACTGATTATTATTTGAGGGGGGAGAGTCGTTGGATCAAAATCCACAACAAGGAAGAGAGAAATTTCAGCTCTTACTCCAACAACTACAGTTAACTGAAGATGCAGTTGTATCTTACTTTTCTAATGCAGAAGTCACAAAACTATTCATAGAACGATCAGCGAAAAGATGGCATTTTCACTTTTTACTAGATCAAATCATTCCATGTAATGTACAAACAAGATTTTCAACACAACTTGTTAAAACATTTTCACATATTGCGGATGTTACGTATAATATGTCGGTACGTAATCAACAAGTTACCGAAGAGTTAATTAAAGATTATTGGACAAGCTGTTTAGCAGAGTTAGATGGAACGTCTCCAGCATTATTATCTTTACTAAATGAGCAAGTTCCTAAGGTTGTTGGTCATAAGCTGATTGTGAATGCACGAAATGAAGCGGAAGCAGGTCAGTTGAAGAATAAATATTCTCAAAAAATCTCAGAGGTTTATGAAACATACGGGTTTCCAACCTTAACTTTAGATACAGAAATTTCGGCTTCAAATGAAGAATACTCGAAGTTCCTTGAACAAAAACAAAAAGAAGATGCGGAAAAAGCGATGGCCGCAGTTGTTGAAATGCAAAGGAAGGAAACGGAAAGTGCTTCTTCACCAGATATCCCAGAAGGACCGATTAAAATCGGTTATACGATTAAAGATGACGCTGACTTTAAACGAATGGAAGAGATTGTTGATGAAGAGCGTCGTATTGCTGTTGAAGGCTTCATCTTCCATGCAGAAACGAAAGAGCTACGTAGTGGGCGTACGTTATTAACCTTTAAAATGACGGATTATACTAGCTCGATCATGGTTAAAATGTTCTCACGTGATAAAGAAGATGCGGCTATTCTTAATTCAGTTAAGAAAGGCATGTGGGTCCGAGCGCAAGGAAGTATTCAAAATGATACCTTTGTTCGCGACTTAGTCATGATTGCAAATGATATCAATGAAATGAAAGCACCTGCAAGAGCTGACAAAGCAGAAGGAAAACGTGTTGAACTG
>NZ_JBALMO010000067.1:0-4174 GCF_036963345.1 Bacillus sp. JJ722 | reverse complement strand
CCTTCTTAAAAATCGATAGGTTAAAAGAAGTGTAGCATATTCGGGGGTTCAGCTCCTTCTTAAAAATCGATAGGTTAAAAGAAGTGTAGCACACTACACTTTGCAAGCAAAGTTCCATGTGCTCTGCGAGGCTTTTCGGCTTTGCCGAGCCATGTATAACATGGCAAAAACTAAACCTTGGGCGTTGCCCAAACCCACTGGGGAACTCTTCCCCAGACCCCCTAATCAAACTCCCCAACCCCTCACTCTTTGAGGGGCTCCCTCGCCGGTAGGCAGCTCAAAAGGTGTTGCCTTTTGAGACACCAAGAGGGTCTTGGTGAAGTAAATCTATCAACTCCTTATCCTCCCTTCGGTCCGGTACCGTTGACAGACGCCATAAATCGCCCTCTATTCGATTTTATGGTTACCACCTAAGTTAACTGAGACAAAAACAAAACAAGACCCTTAGAATCCAAATATGAAGCCCTCAGGGCTATTTCGGAATTAAAAGAGACCAATCTTTATAGATTTTTTTCTCCTTGTTTTGGGGTGTGAGGCGGGATGGGGTTTGGGGCTAGCCCCATAGACGTCATTATATAAAGTCTAAGATATTTGTTTAGAACGATAGATCGGGCGATTCGGTAGGTACAATAGTCAGAGCAAGCCGATACCTAATTATTCTCGTTTTGGGTTTGTTCGGCTTGGCGACATGCCCATACCTACCGAATTTCGGAATACAAGGGGTAAAGGGTGGAGATTTTTTGAGTGGGGTTCTCAAAAAATACTACCCGAACCTTGTATGGAGAAAAGCCCTATTTATTATATAAATTCTTACTTTTATAAAAAAATATTTATTTTCTGTATAATTAAACTTTACTTTTTTGAAATATAGGTTTAATATAAAAATCAAGAAAGGCAGAAAGGAAGATGTTAGCTATGAAAGAAAAATTTGGTGACTCCGTAGAAAATAAAGTGTATGAATATAGAGTGTTAAAAAGAATGTCGCAAAAAGATTTGGCTGATGCTGTTGGAGTTTCTAAGCAGACAATATTTGTAATGGAAAAGAACAATTACTCACCTTCACTAGTGTTAGCGTTTCGAATTGCAAATTATTTTGAGGTTGATATCAATAAAATATTTTCTTATATAAGAGAGGATGATAATAATGATTGATGTATTAAATAAATGGATGTTAGAAAGCACACAAAATTTCAATATTACTGTAGGAATTATAACGATTATATCTTTAGGTTCATTGATTGTACTTTTCATTATCTGCAAAAAATTTGGTAGACCTGATGAAAGAACAAATGGTATTTATTTTAAAATTATTTCTTGTATGTTTCTTACCCAATTAATTATGAATAGCTCATTTATTTCCTTAGTTGATAGTAATATTGAATATTTTCGTCAGTTCTTTTTACTATTTAACAGTTTTGTATATTTAATTGGAGCAATTTATGCTTATGGACTATATAGAAAAGAATTTAAAAACTAACAAGATAATATAAATCAAAAAGAGTAAAGCTACTGTAGCTCTACTCTTTTTTTAATCCTGAATAAGTCACAATATAATCTTCAGGACATTGAATAACTTCCCAATCTTTCAAAGCTTCTTTAACAGGCATTCCTACTGTTTTTTCAAGTGCTGGTGGATCTTGATCTTCATGCAAAACATGAATTGAAACACCAAATGTAGAATGCTGTACAACCCCATAAATACCTTTAGTACGATGTGTTACAACATCTCCTATTTGCATTACATCACCTCATTTATAAAATTATATATCTTGTATGGAGAAAAGCCCTTATATAGAGAGTGAGAGTAAATTGACTATTAAACTAGTAAAAAATGTTGTTATATCAAGGGTTTATAATAGTTTTAATAGTTACCGAATTAGATAACTTTAGTTACCGAATTAGGTAACTATTAAAAAATAAAAAATAGCCCTTAAAAAAGGGCTATTGGAAAGTCTTTTAGTAATGGTTTGGCATTTGTAAATAAAGCTTTTAAAGTTGTTTCAACGTTATCACGTTCACCACTATAAATAATATTTGGATTTATAAATAAGGCATATGTACGTGCCTTTACACCTTCAGGTTTATGTCCATTAGCTTTTACTATAACTCCTTTTTCAACAAGGCTATTTACAATTCTACTAACTTTAGGAGAACTTGTTCCTAGCTTTTCAGCAAGTGCCTTTTGTGTCATAGGAACTGCACTTCGTGAATGAATATCATCTACGATACAATTGCTTTTAAACTGCAAAAATCGTTGAATACGCATCAAAAATAACATTTCTTCATCAGTGAAAAAGCCATTTTCTAAGGCATAATTCCAATTATCTTGAATCAATTGAACAAACCTCACTTTTGACTGGGGAGAACGTTTTGTATAAACTCCTATTTCTTTTCCACCAGTAGCTTTGCTCATAATTTCTAATGCTTTTTGAAATTCATCTTCACTAACACCATGATGATCTTGCTTAAATTGCTCTTTTTGATTTCTTAAATCTCGTTTTCTAGCATTTTTTTCAGCTTGTTCAAAATCTACAACTTTTGCCATTAACTAATTCTCTCCCTTTTGTGGAAGGAATTAACCTTTTTATGTTAGAATACACTTAAATAAAACATGATAATTAAGGTTAGTTCCAACCTTGATATGAGAAACCGCCTGTCCAGCCAAGACATAGGGCGGTTTTTCTCGTTCTAATAAAAATAATTATAACAGATTCACAATTGATTAAACTTCAAATATATCAAGAGATTGGGGATGTCGACTCAGTATGTATCCACTGTAGACTCACTGTCGATATGAAAACAGGTGTGTGTCGATTCAATGTTGATACAATTTCATTATCGTTCCATCTCTATCCCTATTTGTCTTTGAGGTTTTTCCAATTTTCCTAATGAGTCCTGGACAAATTTATCTCGCTTATCATCTAGGAATTTAATTTTGTTTTGATCTACATCATTTATTTTTAAAAACGTCTTAACTCGGTCAATCTGAGCATATAAAACCTTTGTTACTCGCTCTTTAAAAACAGAAAACTCTTTGCTAATCTGTAAGACTTTATTCTTCAATTGCCCATTTTCTATTTTCAGTTCTCGATTCTCTTTTTGATAATCTACTATTTGTTGCTGTAATGTTTTCTTTTCACTTAATTGACGATTATATTTACGAACCAATCCGTTATACTTCTCTATCAAATCACTATAATTTTTCACAGAATCTATTTGATTTACTTTATCTATTGCTTTTTTCTCCGCCAGTTTATCTAAATTCTCTTCAATATCTTTGTAATAATAGCGAACTTTATCTTGTCCGATTTGCATGTCTTTTTTTAGCTGCATATTCTCTTTTTGAGCTTTATTCAGTACCTTTTGCAAATTCTCTGTTTGAAGCTGATAAGCAATTCCTTGTGTAGCATAATCTACTAGGCTCTTATAATCCTGTTCTTTCATTCCAACAAGTCCAAGAACCTTTTTAGCTTCAATGTTTTCAATGGATTTCGTCTTATCATCAATTTTTTGAATATGGCCCATTGTCCGTTCGTATTTCTCTTGAGCTTCCTTCTCCATCTGCTGAAACGTTAAAGCCTTATATTTCGCTGTCTCTATGTGTTTACGACTTGATGAGACACCTCGCTCCAAATCAAAGCCTTCTTTAACCATGTAATCATGAAAGCTATCCTGAAGCTTTACAAGCTGTTGTTTTTTACCGAAAAAATCTTTCGCAGCTAACCGACCATCTTCAGTGATCGGCACGAAACCAATATGCATATGTGGTGTTTTCTCGTCTTTATGTACCATTGCATAAGCTATATTCTTTTGACCATATTCCTTTTCGAAAAACTCATAAGCGCATTCAAAAAAGCGTTTTTCTTCTGGTCTTGAAAGTGTCTTAAAGTATTCTGAATCTGATGTAACAAGAAAACTAGCTAACTTAACCGCATCTTTCCTAATCGCTTTTCCAGTTGTCACACCTTCAGCAATCATCTTGTTCACCTTTTCGTTATAATCAATAGGCTCACGATTCACCAAATCATAATTGAAATGCGAACGTTCTGCATCAATATCAGGATTTGTCTGACTTTCTTTCTCTCTTTGATTATGAATTTGAATCCCTTTGATATCAGGCTGTTTTAGTTTCTGCATATGTAAAATAGCAAAGCTCATATTCGGGGGTTCAGCT
>NZ_JBALMO010000066.1:0-21496 GCF_036963345.1 Bacillus sp. JJ722 | reverse complement strand
GAAAAGGAAGACTTAAGGTTCATGAAAAGTTAAAATTTTTTGAATTAAATTTTTATTTATGAGAAAAAGAAATATCATTCATTAACTTCAAACTGTACATATTACTGTAACATTGCTCCTTTATAATGACGCTAAATAGTTGAAAGGGGCTGCTTGAATTAGAATGAAGAGTTTTAAAATACTAGTGAAAGTAGTTATAGGGCTGATAATCAGTTTATGTTTACTGTTAGCATATGCATTTAAAATAGAACCTGCGATGACTGTGGTACACTCTTATGATTTGAATGGGAAAACAGGTGAATCAGTAAAAGTAGTGCAATTATCCGATATCCAGGTAAGTGAAACTTACACGATAAAAGAATTGAATGAGTTAATAGAAAAGGTTAATAAATTATCACCTGATCTTATTGTTTTTACTGGAGACTTATATGATAATTTTGCGGAGTACCAATCTGTACAGGATGTAACTGAAAGTTTATCTAAGCTAGAAGCTACCTATGGGAAATATGCTATATGGGGGAACCGTGATTACGGTGGTGGGGCTGTTAGAATATACGAGGAATTATTAACGAATTCAGGTTTTACAGTATTAAAAAATAGTGGTGTTAATGTAACTATCTCGAATGGAAAGAAAATCTTTATCGGAGGATTAGATGATGCTTTGTTTGGAAATCCGGATAAAGATAGTATGTTAGCAGATATGGATGAGGATAGAGATTATGCAATAGTGCTAATGCATGAACCCGATATGGCGGATTCTTTAAAGAATCACTTTGTGAATTTGCTATTAGCTGGGCATAGTCATGGTGGTCAGGTTCGAATTCCGTTTGTTAAAACAAAGTCTACATCTTTAGCGGAAAAATACACCGATGGTTTTTATACTCTAAATGAAAGTACTGGAATGCAACTTTATGTTAATACTGGAATTGGGACATCTCATATTCCTGTTCGCTTTATGGTTCCACCTGAAATCTCTGTTTTTAATATACATCTATAAGAAAAGTAAAATGCTATCGAGCACACTCTCGATAGCATTTTTTGTTTAATTAAACCAATCCTAATTTTGAATAAATATCTTTAAAATTTTTATTTTACTTTTGCTGTGAAACTGTTGTGACATTAGGGGGTTACTATGTGAATGAAAGGAGAGTACGATGGTTTTTTCAAGTTTATTGTTCATTTACGTGTTTCTACCAATCAATATATTACTATACTACTCAGTAAAAAATAGAAAGTTCAAAAATATTATTTTACTAATAAGTTCATTATTCTTTTATGCTTGGGGTGAGCCAGTTTGGATTGTCCTATTACTTCTAAGTAGCTGTATTGGGTATGGACATGGATTATACATAGAAAGATTTCATGGAACGAAACGGGCTAAATATGGTGTTGTTTCTTCTATTATATTAAATCTTTCGTTGTTAATCGCATTTAAATACGGATCGTTTATCTTTGAAAATATCAATATGATATTTCATACATCATTTCAAGTATCCGAAGGAGCATTACCAATCGGTATATCCTTCTATACCTTTCAAATCATTTCTTATACAGTGGATGTGTTCCGAGGAAATGTACAGGCACAAAGAAAATTCTCAACTTTTCTTTTGTATGTCTCATTATTTCCACAACTTGTGGCTGGACCGATTGTCCGATATACGGACATTGTTAATCAAATAGAGAATCGACGAGCAAATATTCATCAAATTAGCGACGGAGTAAATCGATTTTTAATAGGTCTAGGTAAGAAAGTGTTGCTTGCTAATACGGCAGGTAATTTTGCAACAATGTTTATGGAACGATCTTCTGAAAGCTTGACCATAACAGAAGCTTGGTTTGGCATCATGATGTTCACTTTACAAATATACTTTGATTTTTCCGGATACTCCGATATGGCTATTGGATTAGGTAAAATATTTGGCTTTGAATATAAAGAGAATTTCAATTATCCATATATTTCAAAATCAGCAACAGAGTTTTGGAGACGTTGGCATATTTCACTAGGAAGCTTTTTTCGGGATTATGTATATATTCCCTTGGGAGGCAATCGGAGAAATGAGTTTTTAAACTTAATGATTGTTTGGTTATTAACTGGAATATGGCATGGCGCTAGTTGGAATTTTGTTATATGGGGATTGTACTTTGGTATTCTTATATATTTAGAGAAAAAAATAATAGGAAGTATATTAGAGAAATTACCTAGAATTATTTCACATTGCTATCTTTTAGTAGTGGTTGTAATAGGTTGGACATTATTCTATTTTACGAATTTGAATGATGCGATTTCCTATTTAAAAGTACTCTTTACTTTTACTAATCAAAATGTTGAAAGTACGGAGTTAAACATCATACTAGCAAATAATATGTTCTGGATGATTATAGCGGTCTTCTTATGTACACCAATGATGAAACAGGTTACCGCAAAAATCAGCAATAAAGCTATTAAGAATGGATGTCTGATTGTTGGTAACGTATTTATTCTTGTCTTATGTACGGCTGCACTAATCAGCGATAGTTATAATCCTTTTTTATATTTTAATTTTTAAGGAGTGAATCGAATGAAGAATGATCACTTATTTCAACAATTCCATATAACAATGATGTTTGGGATCATATTAGTTGGTTTTACTTTACTAATTTTACTTCCAAAAGAAAAAGTTTCTCAAAACGAAAAACGAAACTTAACATCTTTTCCTGTTTTTTCAGTAGAGAGCTTTTTAAACAAAAGCTACTCGAAGCAAGTGGATTTATATGTGAATGATGCATTTCCATACCGTGAAGAGTTCATTCAATTGAATTCCATATATGACAATGCAAAAGGAATTCGAGAAGGATCAGATGAAATACAAATTTACAAAATTCAGAAGTAACAAGACTATTAGAATTTAAGGAGACTTTAGAATGAAAAAATATGTGATTATTTCAACAATGGCGACATTACTTATTGCTGGATGTGCTTCTAAAGATGCAGGTAAGGAAAGTGCAAGTGCTGTAAAGGAACAAAATAAAAGTGAGGTAGTTTCGGAGAATACAACCGCTGAACAATCAGGTTCAATTATTACGTTAGGCGATCGAGCAGTAGAAATATTCTACGGAAATGAAGAAAATGCAAAACAATATTCTAATACAATTTCAGGTATGAAACAGATTTTGGGAGATCAAGTGGAAATGTATAATATGGTTGTTCCAACTAGCGTAGAATTTGCATTGCCGAAGAAGTATCAGCATATGTCTACACCTCAAAAACCTGTTATTGACGAGATTTATGACAATCTTGATAGTGATATTAAAACAATAGATGCATACACAGCGTTAGAAGACCATAAGAACGAATATATTTATTTTAATACGGATCATCATTGGACAGCATTAGGGGCGTACTATGCCTATGAACAATTTGCAAAAGAAGCAGGCTTTAAAGCGAAATCATTAAAGGAATATGAAAAGCATTCTAAGAAGGATTTCTTAGGAACACTCTATACACAAACTCAAGATGTAAAATTAAAAGCTAATGAAGATGTTGTGGATTACTACAAAATTCCAGTTGATTATGATGTGTTTCGATATGAAAAAGGAAAAGAAGATACAGCGGTTCCGTCAACATTATATGCTGACTATGTAGATGGAGTAAATTCCTACTCAGTATTTTTACATGGAGATTTTCCGATGATTAAAATACAAAATAACGATAGTAAAAATGGAAAGAAGCTGGTTGTTGTGAAAGAATCTTATGGAAATGCATTTGTACCATTTTTGATTCCTCACTATGAGGAAATATACGTAGTAGATTCAAGATATTATAATGGGAGCTTACCTAAATTAGTAGAAGAATATGAGGTAGGGGAAGTGCTATTTATTAATAATATATTTGCTGCTAATACAGAGAAGATTGTGAAGACGATTGAAGAGCTTCAATAGCTAATCGGATTTCGTTATTTTCAGATTTAGATTTACACTATTTCAAAGGCGAAGGCGACCCACTTTTATGGTAGGTCGCCTATTTGTTGTGTATAAAAAGAAAATTCAGAAAAATGTGTTCGTTTTCTAAAAAATCCTTTATAATAAAAACGACACTTATGTCGTTTTTGTTATCCAAAGGAGGTTTTATTTTGAAACTATACAAAGAATTACTGAGAAACAAAGCTTTTATTCAATTAATAATCGCACAAGTCTTTTCATCACTTGCAGATTGGTTTTTCTTTATAATTGCTATTATGTTTGCAAGTATTACTTTATCGGCGAGTTCAATGGAGATTTCAGCTATTATGTTAGCTTTTTTGTTGCCGCAAATGTTTCTATCTCCGTTTAGTGGCTGGTGTGGGGATCGTTACAATCGAAAGCTTATTTTAATTTGTTCTGAATTGGGAAGAGGATTAACTGTTTGTTTATTACTTTTCACTAATAGTCTCCTACATTTAGGGTTAATCATGTTTATGCTGAGCATATTTTCAAGCTTTTTTGTTCCTGCAAAGAATGGAAAACTTAAGGAGAATCTCACTGAAAAAGAGTTACAAGCGGGTGTCGCTTTTAGTGGCTTGATTGATAATGGTAGCAAAATACTGGGACCATCAATTGCTGGAGTATTAATCTCTAATTTAGGCACAACGAATTTAATTATAAGTAATGTAATCATTTATATGGTTTCTGCATTTTTACTTTGTTTTCTTGCTGCAGATCTTAAGCGTGATGTTTCTGAAATTTCGACAAACAATGAAAAATGGATTACATTATATGTAAGTGGTTTTCGTGAAATAAAATCTAAACAGTTAGTTTTTATAGGGTTATTTTCCTTATCAATAGGGATGTTTTTCTTACAAATGATCGATTCGCAATTGGCGATATTGTTTAAACAAAATATAAATGAACCCGAAAAGTTTTTTGGATATGCACTCGCTGCTGCTGGTTTAGGGACTATTTGTGCGACCCTATTTTATAGTAGGCATAAAATCATTTCTTTTTTAAGGACGTTTACAATTGGTTGTTTTATTCTAGGAATTTCAATTATTTTGGTTCTATTCTTTATTACTCAAGTATCTGAAAGTATGTCTATCTTTTTATTACCAGTATCTTTCTTCATAGCAGGTTCTTCATTCGGCGCCATTATGATTTCATTTCAAATTTTAGTTCAAAAACAAATAGCAAATTCGATGATTGGTCGGGTTTTTGGCGCGATAACTGGAATTAGTACTGCTGCTACAATAATGGGTGTGATTAGTGGTGGGCTAATAGCAGAAATGGTTGGTTTGAATTTAACTTTTCTTATTTCAGGAGCGCTCTTGATTATATTCTCAATCTTTATATATGTATTCAATCGAAAAAATGAAAGAGAGGTTTACAATGCCAAAGGTATCAGAGGAGCATAAAAGGCAAAGAGAACAAGAAATATTACATGCGGCAAAAAAGGTATTTATTCGTAAGGGATTTGAACGTACAACTATGAAAGATGTTGTGGACGAATCAGGATTCAGTCGAGGCGGAGTGTATATGTACTTCTCGGACACCGAGGAAATGTACCATAGAATTATTGACCAAGAAACCAATGAAGCACTTCTTACCATAAAAAATAAATTGAACTCATCTGCTTCGATTTGGACGATTCTTGAAGAGTTTCTTAACCAGTTGGAGTTTCTTCCATTTAAAGATGAAAATTCCATGGTTCCAGTCCAATGGGAATATGCGATATCGTCTTTACGTCAATCAAAACGGAAACAGTTTGTAAGTAATCGCTTTACTGATATACATGTTTTTTTTACATCGTTATTGAATGAAGGAGTCTCGCGCAAAGAATTCACACCAATTCAATCAACATCTGTGATTGCACTCGTATTAATAGGCATGATTGATTCTATTAGTTTATACAGTCAACTTTCCAATGATGAAGTAGGAAAATCAGATGAGCAGATTAAAGCAATAAAAATCTATCTTAAATCTGCCCTTAATTTAGATGGAGTAGATACAGATACTATGTAAACATGCTCACTTAATGCTCATTCTTCAACGAAATGAAAATAGTTATTTGCAATGATTGTTAATTATATTTCAAAAAAGCCGAATAAAGCCTGCTTGCTTTACAAGAGAGGTTTTATTCGGCTTTAGTAAACTATGAAATCAAAGGACTGGTTAGTATTTACGATAAGATAACATTTAGAGCTCATGTAACATTAGCAGAGGATCGCAGGGGAAAATTGCTGATTACTTGAAAGTAGATTCTAGATGAGGAACTATGAAAGAAATCTATTATTTTATGAACATGATTTTAACTTATTTAGAAACATAATTTTCAGACTGTGCATCTTCATTTGATTCTTCGGAAGAAGTGAAGAAAATGGCTCCAAACACTAAAAGCATACCAAGTATATGATATAGGGAGATATCTTCCTTTAAAATAAAAAATGATAGAATAATGGCACTTAAAGGTAGGACGCTTGTAAGAACGCCTGCGGAATTTGCTGATACTTTAGTTAAGCCTTGATACATAAGTAAGAAAGCTACTACAGTAACAATGACACCAAAGTATAAAATATTCATCCAATCTAATAGAGAGACGCTTGAAAAATCAAAATGAAGTGCTTCGGATATGGAAAAAGGTAAAAAGAGTAACAAACCAAACACGCTCATTACTGTTGTGATAACTAGTGGAGATAGTTTATTAGAAACTGATTTTCCTAGTGTTATGAACAAAGCTTCTCCAAGAACGGCTCCAAAGACTAATATATTTCCGAATAAAGAGCTGCTCTTACTAATATTATCCCCTCCTACAAGATTAATAGATAAAACACCTAATATTGCTAAGAGAATGCCTATTCCTTTTCTCATGGTTAGCTTTTCTTTTAAGAAAATAAAGGCTATTACTCCAACGACAGCTGGAAGCGTACTTGTAATAATTCCCGCTTCAATTCCAGACGTGTATCTTAAACCATAAAGCATAAAGATGTTAAATAAAAAAACTCCTGTCAAGGCTTGGAGAAACAGAGCCAATAGTTGTTTTGGTTGAATAGAGGGGAACCCCTTTTCTTTATAAAGCAATAGAACTATAAGAATAATTGTTGAAATAATAAATCTTAGCTCTGAAGCTAAAAAAACAGGAAAACTAGATGTGATCAATTTTCCAAAAACAACGGAACTCCCTACAATCGCCATTGCTAAGGCAATCTTCAAATATGCTATAAATTGAGAATTCATATTACCTCCATAGTTTTATTTTTTTGGTGAAAAAGTTGTGCTATTTCAAAGTAAACCACTGTGAAATTATAGCATATAAATCTATTTTTGTTTGTTTTTTCCTTTTTTCTTTTTATAGCGATTAACGTGTTTAATAAGCAAGATTATGTACTATCCTACATACACTTTAATAAACTGACAATTTAGGAGGAATCAACATGAAGGATTCTTCGCTGATTAAGCCGGATTTACATCATACATATCCCGTTGTAGAAAATGGAAAAGGGGTTTTTTTATTTGACCAAGAAGGTAAGGACTATCTGGATGCCTCTTCTGGTGCGGTCACAGTCAATATAGGGCATGGAGTAGATGAAATAAAAGAAGCGATGATTAAACAAGCGGAAAAAGTATCTTTCGTTTATCGATCGCAATTCTCAACTGATGCTGCGGAGAAATTGGCCAATAAGATCAATCATTTAACAAACCAAGGACACACGTATAGTTTTTTTGTGAATAGCGGTTCTGAAGCGACGGAAACGGCAATGAAAATAGCGCTGCAATATTGGCAGGAAAGAGGTCAGCCGAAAAAAACGAAGTTGATTTCAAGATGGATGAGTTATCACGGCATCACATTGGGAGCTCTGTCCATGTCTGGGCATACAGTTAGAAGAAATCGCTTCGTTTCACTTCTTGAAAGCTATCCTTCCGTTTCTCCTCCATATTGTTATCGTTGCCCATATAATCTTACCTTTCCTTCATGTGCACTTAAATGTGCCGATGAGTTACAATCTATGATTCATAAAATTGGTGCAGACAACATCGCTGCTTTTATTTGTGAACCGGTTATAGGTGCAGCTGGTGCAGCTATTTCTTCTCCTGATGGATACTTGGCAAAAATGAAGCAAATTTGCGAGGAGAATGACATTTTATTCATTGCTGATGAAGTGATGACGGGTATGGGAAGAACGGGATCAATTCTTGCTTGTGAGCAGGAGGGAGTAGTTCCGGATCTCGTCGCTCTTGGTAAAGGCTTAAGTGGAGGTTATACGCCGATAGCAGCTACATTGGTCAGTGATAAAGTAATGGAACCAATTAAACAAGGATCAGGGAGTATTATGAGTGGTCATACATTTAGTGCTAATCCATTATCATGTGCGACAGCATTAGCAGTTGTTGAATATTTGGAAAATCATAATATTATAGCTCAAGTGAAACGTAAAGGTAAATATTTACAAGAAGGGCTATTAAAGCTTCAGGAAACTCATTCATTTATTGGAGATATTCGTGGTAAAGGTTTGTTATTAGGAGTGGAGTGTGTGAGCTCTGTAGCTACTAAAAAGCCATTTGCTAGACATATAGATGCCACAAATAAAATTATTTCTATTGCACAGCAAAATGGTTTATTGTTGTATCCCGCTCAAGCCGGTATTGATGGAATATTTGGTGATGCATTTATTGTATCTCCACCCCTTACTATTACTTATCCAGAAATTGATGAATTGTTATCGCGTTTACATCAAACATTGCTAGATTTTCAAAAGTTGCTAAATCATACTCAATCATATTCGGAGTAGGAGGTTTCTATGGAGAATCTGTTTGGAAAAGTCGTCTCTTTAAATAGTTTGACATCTTTATTTAAAGATGAAATGAGTATTATGTATGGAGGCTTTGGCGGGGTTGGTACTCCTCCGGCAATTGTGGATTTTATATTAGAGCTAGGAATTAATAATCTTACTCTAATTGGAAATGATACAGGATTCCCTGAAATTGGTATTGGAAAGCTAGTAACGGAAAAAAGAGCAAAAAAAATAATTGTATCGCATATTGGATCGAATCCAAATGCTGGGATACAAATGACCAATGGAGAATTAGAGATTGAATTTTCACCACAAGGTATCTTAATGGAACGAATCCGATCTGGAGGTTCTGGGATTAAAGGTTTCCTATCAGATATTGGAATCGACCATGAAGCAGTGAGACTGTCAAAGCCGATTATAACGCTAAATGAAGAATCGTATTTGTTAGAGACAGCACTCACAGCTGATGTTTCAATCGTCTATGCGAAAGCAGCTGATGAGTTTGGAAACATCATTTATGATAAAAGCGCGCGTAATACGAATCCGCTTGTAGCGATGGCTGGTGATGTAACGATTGTAGAAGCAGAGAAAATCGTTCCGCTAGGTGAGTTTGATCCAGAAGAGATCATAACACCAGGTGTGTACATTGATTATATCGTGCAATCAAAAGGGGTGAATTGGAAGTGGGCGTGGGAGAAGCGATAAGAACGAAAATTGCGAAGCGAGCAGCTAAAGAAATTAACCCAGGAATGATTGTGAATTTGGGAATTGGTATTCCATCTCTAGTACCTGATTATATTTCGTGTAAAGAAGCTGTTTTTTTTCAGGCGGAAAATGGTGTGATTGGTATTGAAGGTTCTGCAAAGTTAGGGCAAGAAGATCCAAATCTTTGTAATGCAGGAGGTTTTCCCGTTTCATTGCGTCAAGGAGGTAGTTATTTTGATAGTGCTACCGCTTTTGGCATGATTCGAAAAGGGAAAATTGATATTACGATTTTAGGAGCGCTCCAAGTAAGTGCAAATGGAGATTTAGCAAACTGGATTGTTCCCGGAAAGAAGGTTCCTGGTATGGGTGGTGCCATGGAATTGGCTGCAAAAGCTAACAAAGTAATTGTAACGATGAATCATTGCGATAAGAAAGGTAATTCAAAAATTGTACAAAAGTGTGATTTACCTTTAACTGCCTCGAAATGTGTATCGATGATTATTACAGAAATGTGTGTATTTATGATAACAAAAAACTCATTGAGGTTAACTGAAATTTTTGCACCATATTGTTTAGAAGATATTAATCGATGTACGCATGCAAAATTTATAGTATCCGAAGAGTTAGTGACGATTTTATAGGAGGAATGATTATGACAAAAAAAGAAATCATCAAAACTTGGATACAAAATCACGAACAAGAGGCCATTACATTGTTAAAGAAGCTTGTTCAACAACCATCTGTGAGAGGAAATGAGGGGAAAGCGCAAGCGATTGTAGTAGAAAAGTGCCGTGAATTAGGATTAGAGATCGACTTATGGGAAATTGATGAAGATCCTAATGTAAAGAAGCATCCTAGCTTCCATTGTGACCGAACCGATTTTTCTGGCAATCCGAACTTAGTTGCTATTTTGAAAGGAAAAGGTGGAGGGAAGTCGATCATCTTAAATGGTCATATTGACGTTGTTCCGGAAGGTAATACTGATGATTGGGATGCACATCCGTATAGTGGCTATGAGGAAAACGGTAGAATATATGGGCGTGGAACAACAGACATGAAGGGAGGGAATGTGGCTCTACTAGTAGCAATTGAAGCGCTTATCAAAAATAACATACCTTTAAAAGGTGATGTGATTTTTGAAAGCGTGATAGAAGAAGAAAGCGGCGGAGCTGGTACATTGGCAACAGTGTTAAGAGGTTACACCGCTGATGGAGCTATTATTCCTGAACCAACAGGCATGAAGTTATTTCCACATCAACAAGGATCTCTTTGGTTTCGATTGAATATTAAAGGTAAATCAGCACATGGGGGAACACGCTATGAAGGTGTGAGTAGTTTAGATTTAACATACAGCGTTATTGAATCAGTTAAACAGCTTGAGAAGAAGCGGAATGAAGCGATTAGACAAGAACCGCTTTATCGGAATATCCCTATTCCTATTCCAATTAATATCGGCGTATGTAAAAGCGGTAACTGGCCATCTTCCGTGCCTGATTTAACAGTTTTGGAAGGGCGTTTTGGCGTATCACCATATGAAAGTGTGGAGGATGCTATTCATGAATTTGATTGTATGATTGCTGAATTAAATGCAACGGATGGCTGGTTTCAACAGAAACCAATTGTATTAGAATGGTTTGGTGCTAGATGGTTACCTGGTAAGATTGCGAATGACCATGAATTGCTACAATGTGTGAGTAATAATTATACCCTTATTGAGCAGAATGAGCCGATTATTGAAGCATCACCTTGGGGAACTGATGGAGGAATTCTATCTACAATAGGTCAAACACCGGTCATTGTATTTGGTCCTGGTACAACAAATAAAGCTCATGATAGCAATGAATACATTGAGATACATGCTATCATGAAATCAGCAGAAATAATAGCGCTGACACTCATAGATTGGTGTGAGTTATACGAAGAAATTAATTGAAAATGGGGTGAAGCTTTGAACAAGTTGCCATACTCACTCAATATGGTGAAAGAAGATTGCACGTATACATATACGGTTGATGATTTCAATAAACGTATGCGTGTCGATGATTATTATGGGAATGTCGATAGTATTATAACGTATATAACGGAACAGGTTATCCGTTATCAATTTGAAAAACTCATTTTTAAAGCACGATTAGAGGATTTTGATACTATGTTAGCTCATGGTTTTATATTTGAAGCTAAAGTAGATAAATACTTCTTAGGTAATGATATGTATTTCTTCTGTAAATATTTCACTTCAGATAGAAGAAAAAGTGATGTCTGGGCAGAAGAAGATGAAATGATTCAGACGATTTATTCTTCTACCATCAAGAAAAAAACAACTCCGCTATCCTCAGAATATACTTTACAAGTTTGTAATGATCAAGACATTGAAGAATTAGCCAAACTTTATGATCGTGTTTTCAAAGTTTATCCCGTTCCATTAAATGATCCGAAATATATTCATAAAAGTATGCGATCAGGTAATATCTTCTTGGCCTATAAGCATTACAATACAATTGTGAGTGCAGTTTGTGGTGAGGTGAATAATTTTTATCATAATGCCGAAATCACAGACTGTGCGACAGTGCCAGAATATCGTCAGTTTGGTTTAGTACAATTGTTGTTAGCTGAACTAGAGAAAGAATTATTTAAACGAAAAATATTTTGTCTATACTCCATTGCAAGAGCTCGTTCTTATGGCATGAATGCTGCGTTCTATCGCTTACAATATAAATATCGTGGCCGTTTGGCTAACAATTGTAATATCTATGAAGATATAGAGGATATGAATGTATGGGTTAAAACAATCTGATGCCAAATTTTAAGCATTTACTGACAAGTTTTCAGCACTTTTTCATATACATAGGGTAAGAGACTTCAAAGGAAGTGAAAAAGTGTTAGAAAAAGATGTGGTTACGAAAGAACTTATGGAAGCTTTGTTGAAGGTAATTGATGAAGGCATACATGTCATTGATTTATCAGGAAAAACCATACTCTACAATAAAGTCGCAGCTTCATTAGATGGCATGGAAGCTCATGAAGTTATTGGCAAACCGCTATTACATGTGTTCCCTTCACTAACCAAGAAAACAAGTACGTTACTTAGCGTCATAGAAAGCGGTCAAGCGATTTATCATAAGCAGCAAACGTATGCAAATATTCATGGAGCGACAATAGATACGATTAATACCACATTACCGATCTTTGTGAACCAAAGACTTGTTGGAGCGGTTGAGATTGCTAAAGACATTTCTAAACTGCGAAAGCTATCGGAAAGATTGATTGATTTAGAGAAACAGAACGCATCTGACATACCTTTAAAGAAAAGAGGAGCAGGTGCGTTCTATCATTTTCAAGATATTAAGACAAACAACGAAGCATTTATAGATATCATTGAAAAAGCCAAAAAAGCAGCAAAATCTTCATCTTCTATATTAGTTTTTGGTGAAAGTGGTTCAGGGAAAGAATTATTTGTACAAGGAGTTCATAATGCTTCCCCTAGAAAAAAAGGTCCATTTATCGCTCAAAACTGTGCAGCACTTCCAGAAGCATTGTTAGAAAGTATACTATTTGGTACGGCAAAAGGTAGCTATACAGGGGCTATTGACAGACCTGGCTTATTTGAACTTGCCAATGGTGGAACATTGTTTCTAGATGAAATTCAATCGATGAGCATGTCACTACAAACAGCGCTTCTTCGAGTAATTGAAGATGGTGTCATTCGAAGAGTGGGAGCTACAAAAAGCGTGGCTGTTGATGTACGTGTGATTGCCGCTATGAATATTCATCCAGAGCTTGCAGTTGATGAAAAAGTATTGCGCTTAGACTTGTACTATCGCTTAAATGTGTTAAGTTTTCAATTACCACCTTTGCGCCAAAGAAAAGAAGATATTCTTCTACTTGCGAATTATTTCATCCAAATATTTAATAATTCTTTTGCCTCAAAGGTTACGAGGATGAGCAAGGAATTAGAGTTACTTCTATTAAAACATGCCTGGCCGGGAAATGTTCGTGAACTAAAACATTGTATCGAATATATGATGAATGTTACGGACACTTCTATTCTCCAAGTAAAAGATTTGCCCGTGTTCTTTAATCAACGGTTGAATCCAAAGTGTGTAACCATTCCTCCTTTAAGAGAAGCGTTGAAAGCAAAGGAAAAACAATTGCTTGAATTAGCATTACAACAAACAGAAGGGAATGTACTGAAAGCTGCAAAGTTATTACAAATTCCACGACAAACATTACAATATAAATTAAAGAATATTAAATCGCTCTAATAGCCCTATTTTTTCCGCGTATCTAGACGTTTGGAATACTTCTTGCATATTTATCTGTTAAAGTGCAAGGAGGTATATAATATGAAACATTCTTTATACAAGCCGACGAGACATTGGAAAGAGATAGAGCTTTGGAAAGATGTAACGGATGAGCAATGGAATGATTGGCTTTGGCAGCTAACTCATACCATTCGTACACTAGATGATTTAAAGAAAGTAATTAATTTAACTCCAGAAGAAGAAGAAGGAGTTTATATATCTACAAAAACGATTCCTCTTAATATTACGCCATATTATGCATGGCTTATGAACCCAGATAATCCACGTTGCCCAATTAGAATGCAATCGGTTCCAATCGGTAAGGAAATGTATAAAACGAAGTATGATATGGAGGACCCTTTGGAAGAAGACGAGGACAGTCCTGTTCCAGGGTTAACGCATCGTTATCCTGATCGCGTTCTTTTCTTAGTAACGAATCAATGCTCAATGTATTGTCGATATTGCACGAGAAGAAGATTTTCTGGTCAAATTGGGATGGGCGTTCCAAAGAAACAAATTGATGAGGCGATTGATTATATTCGAAATACTCCAGCTGTTCGAGACGTTTTATTATCTGGAGGCGACGGTTTATTAATTAATGATACTATTTTAGAGTACACCATAAAAAATCTACGAGAAATCCCACATGTTGAAATTATCCGAATTGGTACAAGAGCTCCAGTTGTATTTCCACAGCGTATTACTGAAAACTTATGCAATATTTTAAAGAAGTATCATCCAATCTGGCTGAATACACATTTCAATACAAGTATTGAAATTACAGAAGAATCTAAGAAAGCATGTGCAATGCTTGTGAATGCAGGGGTTCCTGTTGGCAACCAAGCTGTTATACTAGCAGGTATTAATGACAGTATCCCGATCATGAAGAAGCTCATGCATGACTTAGTGAAAATTCGTGTTCGTCCATATTATATATACCAATGTGATATGTCGGAAGGAATCAGCCATTTCCGTGCACCGATATCAAAAGGGTTAGAAATTATCGAGGGTTTAAGAGGCCATACTAGCGGGTATGCTGTACCTGCCTTTGTCGTAGATGCACCTGGTGGTGGAGGAAAAGTAACGCTACAACCGAATTATATTCTCTCTCAATCACCAAGTAAAACAGTTCTACGTAACTTTGAAGGTGTTATTTCCACATATCCAGAGCCTGAAAATTATGTGCCAGGCCTTGCAGATGAATATTTCCTAGCAGTTTATCCCGATCATAGTGAGAAAGACAGTACAGTTGGTATAGCAGGTTTATTGAATGATAAACAATATAATCTCATTCCGAAAAACTTAGAGCGATATAATAAACGTGAGAAATACCTTGATAATCCGAAGCATGCCACCATTAAAGATAATCGTGAAAGAAGAGATACACTTAAAGAAAAGAAATTTCAGGCACAGTCTAAAAAAGTTGTAGATACGACTAGTAAAGCGGAGGAAGCACAATGAGCGATGTATGCATGTGGTGTGAACAGGCAGGAATAAGGGAGATAGAAGCATCCGTTTATTGGGAACTTCCAGATGGCACGAAAGCAATTGAAATTGTAGCTGTACCTTCTTATTATTGTCATAATTGCCAAGCGACGTATCAAACGGATCAAAGAGTAAAGGAAATTGAAAATCAATTGTTCATTATTGATACGAAGAACATTGAAAAAGTCATTTCTTTTCAAGATTTGATGAATAAACCACGGTTATTAAAACGCAATTACTTTGACTTCGATTATTGAGAAATTGTGACAAATTTCCAATTTTCACATTCTTTTCATCTTTCCTTCGTCGTAATATAAGAAAAATTCTATATGATGTTTTTATAGAAGATTAAAGGGATGAAGGGGCGAATGGTCATGTATTTCGCAATAACTGGTATGATGATTGCTGCGATGGTTGTACTATTTCTATGTGGGTATTATGTTGGTGTAATTAAAGAAAAGCACGGTAAGAATTGGCTACAAGCGGTACCTATCACTGTTGCTATACTAATGTTTAACATTATTTGGGCGATAATGGAAATGAGTAAATCGGGGCGTTGGCATTAAATGGAGGTTGTTTAGTTTTCCTAATGTTAATAAGGATGGGATTGTATAAACCCGTGTAGGGGAGTTCGAAAAGTGATTTCAATTTCACTTTTCGAACTCCCTTTTACGCTTTATTAGCCCTCCGAAGTAGTTTACGTGAAATATAAAAACTTGCTGTTTATATAAGAATACCTATATTGGGCGCTTTCGATCTAGATGAAACCCATGTATCCTCTTAAAAATCTAAAGGATTACTTTCCCTCAATTGAACGATGATAGTAAATAGGACTTATTGGACGAGTTGTAAGTATCTGTTGAAAATGATTTTTATTAAATTATCAATTTGAACTTTCTTTATCATACAAATTGTTTGTTTTACATAAATATTAAAAAGTTATTAAATACACTACAGAGATTATTTAATCACATTGAAGAAAATATATTGTCTATTAATTCAATAATAGTGAATTTAGTAGATGATTATTAAAAAAATGAGGTGGTCCTTATGCAGAAAAATATGCAAAGTAATGATTCCGTTTACTTAAGAAAACCATGGCTTGCAAATTATCCTAAAGGTGTTGGGCATCAAATTGATGTTCCAAACTTTACGATATTCGATCTTCTCGAGCGGTCAGTTCAGAAGTACCCTACAAATATCGCTGTCATGGATGGTGACAGAGAAATGACTTATTCAAACTTGATGAATGCTTGCGAAAGTATTTCAACGGCACTTTTTAAGCAAGGATTCCGAAAAGGTGATCGGATTGCCCTTATGATGCCAAACTGTCTTGAATATGTTATTTCTTTTTTCTCCATTCAACGTATAGGAGGTGTCGTCGTTCAAGTCAATCCTAACTTTCAACCATCAGAATTAGAAAATCTTTTGCGAAATTCGGAGGCCTTCGGGTTAGTTGCTTTTCGAGAACAGAAAGAGAAGATTGAAAAGATAGGATTAGGAAATCAAATTAAATTTATTACAGCAGATGAAGATATAAAGGAAGAATTAAATATCCATTATTGGATAACCAATGAAAGGAATATATTTAAATTTGACCATATTCAGCCTGATGATTTAGCAGTACTTTCTTATACAGGAGGGACAACTGGTTTTCCGAAAGGGGTTATGATTTCACACTCGAATATGGTAGCCAATATTTTTCAAGCATATGAAACGAATAAATCAATTTTACAAGAAGAGGGACACTGCCAGCTAGGAATTGCTCCCGTATATCATGGTATGGGACTATTTAGTTTGGTCCAAGCAATGATGATTGGAGGAACTTTTGTTACAATTGAGAGATTTGATTTGAAAAACCTTTTATTGTTAATTCGTAAACATAGACCTACCATGTTTACTGGTTCTCCTACGATGTATATAGCCTTATTGAATCATAAGGAACGAACGAAAGAAGATTTAATGGGCTTTAAGTTATGTCATTGTGGTTCAGCTCCATTACCTGTTGAAGTGTTTGAAAATTTCGAACAGGAATCTGGCGTTTCGATTACGGAAGGGTATGGGTTGTCGGAAGCGACATGCGGTGTCATTCGCAATCCAATTAATGGGAAGAGAAAAGTCGGGAGTATTGGGTTACCTATGCCCAACACGGAAGTGAAAATTGTAGATTCTTCGACTGGAAAAATAGAAATGCCGTTAGGAGAACAAGGAGAAATTATTGTAAAGGGCCCCCAAGTTATGAAAGGATATTGGAAAAACCAAGAAGAAACAGAAAATGTGATTCGTGATGGATGGCTATATACAGGTGATATTGGAACAATGGATAGTGAAGGCTATTTCTATATTGTTGGTCGAAAAAAAGAAATGATTATTTCAGGTGGTTTTAATGTCTATCCAGTAGAAATAGAGGAAGTGCTTTACAAGCATCCAGCTGTCCAAGAAGCCTGTGTGTTTGGTGTTCCAGACTCATATCGTGGAGAAACAATCAAAGCGGTTATAACACTGAAGAAAGATACTACACTGACAGCTGAAGAAGTTCAAACGTGGTGCAGAGAACATTTAACTAGATATAAAGTTCCTCGAGTAATTAAATTTAGAGATACGCTGCCCAAAACAACGGTAGGTAAAATCCTGCGTAGACAACTAAAAGAAGAAGAACTAAATGAAGTAGATTTGTAAATGATAGTTAAAAAACATTATACTTATTCAATTTTTTTCTTAGTCAGATAATTAAATTGATGTAATATGATAAAAATTAGCTGATCGAGTAGCTGATAAAATAGGAAGATGAATAAAAATCAAAAAATGTAAGCGGTATCAAAAAAGGCGCGCACTACATTTAGTATTCAAAAATATAGTTTAAACAATTTAATTGCATTGCAGATTACGAGGAGTGGGACATGCTATAGAAATACTGGTTTAAACTATTAAACTCGGTAAGTATACTTGAAAACCAATGGGAGGGTGTTTTTATGCGTTGGATTAGTCTTATGTTTTTGTTTTTATTTGCTCTTATCGCTGGTGCAGATAAGCAAGTTATTGGATATGCAGCTGATCCTCTTATAAAGGAATTTGATTTAAGTAGTGCCCAGTGGGGAATTGTAGGTAGCAGTTTCTTCTGGTTATTTTTAGTGACAAGTCTTGTTGGAGGAACATGGTCGGATCGTTTAGGAACTACTAAAATGATCTTTATCGTTTTAGGAGGAGTTTCACTTATGCAGTTTAGCTCTTTTGCTATTGTAGGATTGCCTATGCTTATCTTATACAGAGTATTGTTGGGAGCTTTTGAAGGACCATATGCTCCAAGCGCAATGAATTTTGTCACTCAAAAGTTTCCGGCTGAACTAAGAGGTTTGGGTATGGCTGTTTTTCTTTCAGGGGCGTCTCTCGGTGGGATTATTTCTGCTCCTATCCTAGTCAGTTTGATAGAAAGATATAGTTGGCGATGGACTTTTGTGATATTGGGCTTTGTTAGTTTGGCCATACTCGTCGCCTGGTATTTATTCGAGCATGTAACTAAGAAAAAGCAAAAGTACGATACTCCTAAACCGCAAAAATTAAAATGGTCTAATATTGCTCCTGTTCTTCAAAATCCTGCTTGTTTCTTAACTATTGCATTATCAGCTGCAACTTATTGGCTCATAGTTTGGATGGCGTTATGGGCACCAATTTATTTAACTAAGGTAGTAAAAGTAACACCTATGCAAATGGCTTATTCAATTTCGGTTGTTGGAGTTACTTCTGTAGTATTGGTATTGTTAATTTCGTCACTTTCTGACTATATTTTCAAAAAAAACCAAAATTACAGAAAATCGCGTGTCTGGGTAGCGTCAATTAGTACATTGATCGGTGGTCTTGCACTTGCTGTTATTCCGCTGTTAGGAAATTCATTCTTATGGATACTTGTCGCTTTATGCGTGGCGAAAGGATCTACTTATGTTAATATCTCAATGAGTAGTCAAGTGATGATAAGGTTAATGCCAGAAAGAGCAGGGTTTATGTCCAGTATTTTATCTTTAGGAAATAATATTACACAACTAGTAGCTCCAATTGTAACCGGAATAATAATACAAACCGCTGGCACCAATTTAGAGTTAGGATTTAAGTATTCAATATATGTAATGGTTGGGTTCTTTATTCTAACAGCTATCCTTAATTTTATTTTTGTTAAGCCTGATGATGAAAATGTTATAAGAGAGCCTGAATTATTAATCATGAACAAGTAAAGTATTCTTAGATGAGGCCAATTGATTAAAAAGGACATGTTCCACTGTTGTTTTTAAACTTCGTAATCGTGAAGGCAGTAAACAGAATTATTCACTCGGTTTCAGTTGTTTGCTGATAGACTATCTGACTGATTTTTCATTTTGTCCATAAAACTTTATTAATTGTGCTAAAATTTATAGTGATAATTCTGATAATTAAGAAAGTGAAGTGGTCTTTTTGGAAATTAGAATAGATGATTTAACAAGTGCAAACGTTGTTGCATTAATTAAAGAACATCTGCATGGTATGTCGCTTAATTCGCCACCAGAAAGTATACATGCACTAAACGTGGAAGGGTTGAAAAATTTGGGTATTACATTTTGGTGCGTGTGGGAACAAGATGAATTGATGGGATGTGGAGCACTTAAGGAGCTAGATTCCCAGCATGGAGAGATAAAATCAATGCGAACTTCGTTTACCCATTTAAGAAAGGGGGTTGCTAAACGACTATTGGAACATATTGTTGAAGAAGCAATGCAACGAGGCTATAAACGGTTAAGTTTAGAAACAGGTTCAATGGACGCTTTCGAACCTGCAAAGAGATTATATGCTAGTTTTGGTTTTCAATATTGTGGACCATTTTCGGATTATGTTGAAGACGAAAATAGTGTATTTATGACAAAAATATTATGAGTTTTACTAATCACTTTTTCCAACCGGAGACAGAGAATCCTTTGATAGACTGTGTACTAGAGTATTTGTTTTTTGTCTGTTTAGGTACGGCAACAGCTAGGTTCGTGTATTCATAGAAAAAGAAACGAGGTTTTATCAATGAAATTATCTATTTCAGACATTATTAAAGCTAACAATCGTATTAAAAATCATATTGTCGAAACGCCTTTGATTTTTTCAGATAACTTGTCTGAGCATACATCTTCAAATGTTTATTTTAAATTAGAAAATCTCCAAAAAACGGGTTCTTTTAAAGCGAGAGGTGCACTTAGTAAAATTTCTACAATAATGAATCAGGACAAAAGTAAAGGAGTGATTACAGCCTCTTCTGGTAACCATGCCCAAGCAGTTTCCTATGCAGCATCTTTATTTGGTACTTCAGCACTTGTGGTCGTTCCGGAAAATACAGCACAAGCTAAAATAAGTGGGATTAAAAAATTTGGAGGAGAAATTGTCGAGTTTAGTGCTACCTATGATGAGGCAGAAGAATATGCGGAGCAAATAGAGAAAGATACAGGCAGAACATTTATTCATGCGTTTGATGATGTTGTTACAATGGCTGGTCAAGGTACAATTGGTTTAGAATCTATGCTTCAAAAACCAGACTTTGATGTTATTTTAGTCCCAGTCGGTGGTGGTGGGCTTTTAAATGGGATTGCTACTGCTGCGAAAGTGATTAATCCTGATGTGGAAATTATTGGAGTACAAAGCGAAGCATCCCCAGCATGGCATGAATCATTCAAAGTCAGGAAAATGGTTGACGTCACTTATCAACCTTCCATTGCTGATGGGATTTATGGCGGCATACATGAAGCGCCTTTACAGCTCTCTTTTTCAAGAGTAGATGGCAGTATATTAGTTAGTGAAGAAAGCATTGCACATGCGATGAAGTGGATGGCAACAAATCATCGTTATATGATTGAAGGTTCAAGTGCTGTAACAATTGCAGCGTTATTACAGAATCAAGTTCCCAATATCGCTAATAAAAACGTCCTTTGTATTATTACAGGTGGTAATGTGGACTCTTCCTTATTTATGAAGGTTATGAATGCTCATGAATAATATTGATAGATTGTAAAACCCGAATACTATCGAATGCTGATGAACCACTACTTTAGAAAAATTAATGAAGAAGAATAGAAGAAATCAACGTTTTTTCGTACAATTAAACGTTGATTTCTTTTTTATATGGAAAGGATCGGGATTTACAAACGTTATATCAGAAGAAGCATCTGGATAATTAATTTCTTACATTGTAATAAATTAGGTGTTCAAACAACTAACTTTTTCTTATTTTTTTGAAAATTTAGCTATTTCAATATATAATAA
>NZ_JBALMO010000065.1:31205-32824 GCF_036963345.1 Bacillus sp. JJ722 | reverse complement strand
TTATGACCTCGAGGGGCTGGCCGATGCAGCTAGACACATCGAATCGCTTATCAGTCTTCATGTTTCCTTTATCTCAGTCGATGGGCTCCAGTCCATACGGAGCTAAGCCGGGTGCTTACGCTTTTCTTAGTTCAAATAACTCATAAACATTGTCGCCATACCAAAATAAATTAAAATACTAATAATATCATTAATCGTTGTAATAAATGGTCCCGATGCGACAGCGGGATCGATATTCATTTTATGCATAAGAAGTGGTACAAGTGAACCAGCTAATGTAGCTACAATCAATGTTGATAAAATCGATAATCCTACTAAAAAACCTAATACTAAATCGCCGTGCCAGAAGTAAATAACAATCGTAATTAGAATTCCACAAGTTGCACCTGTAATTAATCCGGTTCCAGCTTCTCTAACAATAAGCTTCCATTTACTTTCTTGCTCTAAATCACCAGTAGCAATACCACGCACAGCTACTGCAAGTGCTTGTGTTCCAGAGTTTCCAGCCATACCAGCAATTAATGGTATAAAAATTGCTAATATTGCTTTCTGATTCAATGTATCTTCAAAACGTCCAATTAAACTAGCCGTAAACATACCAAGAAATAAAAGAATGACCAACCAAGGCAAACGTTTCTTTGCCGCACCAAAAGGATTTCGGTCGACTTTATCTAAATCAGAAATACCAGCTAATTTAGAGTAGTCATCCGATGCTTCTTCATCCATAACATCCATAATATCATCGACAGTAATAATCCCTAAAAGATGATTTTGGAAATCGACAACAGGAACTGCTAAGAAGTTGTAATCTTTCATTGTTCGAGCAACTTCTTCTTGGTCCTCACTAACGGATACACTAACAACACGATCATTCATCACTTCTGAAATCATCATATCATCGTCACTTACAATTAAATCACGTAAAGAAATAACACCTACTAGCTTTTTATCTTCATCTACAACAAACACATAATAAATCGTCTCAGCTTGAGGAGCTTCTTTCTTCAAGATATACATGGCTGAACGTACTGTTTGATTTGCCGAAATCGAAATAAATTCCGTAGTCATAATACTTCCGGCCGTATATTCTTCGTAATGTAACAACTCTCTAATTTCTTGAGCTGCTTCATTATCCATTATGGTTAAATACGTAACAACTTGCTCTTTATCAAGTTCATTTAATACGTCTACTGCGTCATCGGCATACATATGAGCCAGCATATCCGCGGCATAAGAAGGATTCATTTCTTCAAGAAACTCTTGATACTCTTCTTCATTCGATTTCAAGTTCTCAAACATTTCAGCCATTTCTTCCGGAGAAAGAAAATGATAAATTTTCCATCGTTCTTCCATTTCAAGCTTTGCGAAAAACTTAGCTTGGTCATATGGATGAAGTTCCATAAATTCTTGCCTAAATTGATCTAACTCTTCATCTCTTAACGCTTTTAACAAAAAGGCTTCATCGAAATTTGCAACTTCTTTATCATTTTGCTCTTTCATAGCATTACCTCCTCTCAGGACTATGTCTTTCTTATAAAGTGAAACTTTAATCGGTGGGGGTTTTCGTCCATCCTCCACCGTTTATTAGTTGAACCAATCGGGTTCTTACTGGCACTTAA